>CAJCIC010000067.1 GCA_903970185.1 Gammaproteobacteria bacterium | reverse complement strand
CGGCGGCTCTTGAGGTTGGAATCACCACCCCCTTCACCTTTGCAGCGACGGTCGAGACCATTGTTCTGCTGGGTGCAACACCGGTGTTGGTCGATGTCGAGCCAGACACCTGCAACATTGCGAGTGCTGAAATTGAGGCTGCCGTTACGGCCAAGACACGTGCCATCATGCCCGTGTCGCTCTACGGCCAGCCACCAGATATGTCTGAGATCAATGAGATCGCCGCGCGGCATGGTGGCATCCCTGTAGTCGAGGACGCCGCGCAGAGCTTTGGTGCGACTTATCAGGGCCGGAAGTCGTGCGCGCTCTCGACGATTGGCTGTACCAGCTTTTTCCCAAGCAAGCCGCTTGGATGTTATGGCGACGGTGGTGCGATTTTCACCGACGATGCAGGCCTTGCTCAGGCAATGCGCGAAATTCGCGTGCACGGTCAGGAAAAGCGCTACTTTCATACACGCGTTGGCGTCGGCGGTCGCATGGACACGCTGCAGTGCGCAGTGTTGTTGGGCAAGCTGCCTCAGTTCGAGCATGACATTGCGTCACGAATCGTCGCCGGCGCGCAGTACATCGAACTGCTTGAGGCCGTGCCCTCTGTCACGCCGATCAAGGTGCGCAGCGACCGGAGCTGCGTATGGGGCCAGTTCACGGTTCTCGTCAAGGATCGCGATGAGGTTGTGCGCAAACTCAAGGATGAAGGTATCCCTACGGCAGTACATTACCCGACGCCGCTGCACAATCAACCTGCGTATCGTGATCGTTGCCGCGCACGGGGTCAGCTGGAGCACGCGAGTTTTGTCGCAGAGCGCGTATTGAGCCTTCCGATGTACCCCCGCATCGATCGAGCGACGCTGGAGACCGTGGTTTCAGCCCTGCGACGAGCCACGTCATGAAGCTTGTCACGGTGGTGGGGGCGCGGCCGCAGTTCATCAAAGCCGCAGCGATCTCTCGCGCCCTGCGGGAACCCCAATACCGTCACATCGACGAGTGCATCGTGCATACCGGCCAGCATTTCGACGCAAACATGTCGGATGTTTTTTTCCAAGAGCTCGACATCCCGCGGCCCAAATATAATCTGGAGATATCCGGGGGTACGCATGGAAGGATGACCGGTCGAATGCTGATGGCGATCGAGGAGGTCCTCACGAGCGAGGCGCCTGACTGGCTGGTTGTCTACGGAGACACCAATTCGACGCTTGCCGGAGCGCTCGCCGCAGCAAAGATGCACATACGGGTTGCTCACGTTGAAGCCGGCTTGCGATCTTTCAACATGCGCATGCCCGAGGAAATCAATCGCGTCGTGGTCGACAGGATTTCGACGCTATTGTTCTGCCCCACCACCACTGCGGTCAGCAATCTGGCTGCGGAAGGTATGACAGCGGGCGTGCATCATACTGGCGACGTCATGTACGACGTCGCCCTGTACCAATTGGCTCACGCTGGGTGTGATAGACGCATCCTCGAGACGAGTGGCCTGACCGAGGGCGCCTATGCTCTTGCCACCTGCCATCGTGCCGAAAATACGGATGATGAAAGACGACTGGGGCAGATTCTCAAGGCCATGGACGAACTGAGTCAAAAAATCCGAATCGTATTTCCGCTGCACCCGCGTACGCGAGCACTAATCGGCAAGTACGGTCTTTCCAGAATGCTGTCCAATCTGATGGTGATGGAGCCGGTGTCGTTTAGCGAGATGGTTGAGCTCGAGCGCTGTGCTGAGTTTATCCTGACGGATTCCGGCGGCGTGCAAAAGGAAGCATTCTTCTATCAAGTGCCGTGTATTACGATGCGCGATGAGACAGAGTGGGTCGAGACCGTGGAGAGCGGCTGGAATCATCTAACCGGCGCTGATGCCCTGAAAATTGTGTCCACTGCGACCCATCTGCAACGTCCGAGCCAAACTGGCGCCCCCTATGGCGCCGGCAAGGCAAGTCAGTCGATTCTCGACCGGCTTTCGGAGTACTAGCTTGTTCACGGCACTTGCCCAGCTTTCTGGACAGCGTCAGTTGCTTTTTGCAACGACCTCGCAGGCGCTACGCAGCAAGTTCTCGGGCAGCGTGCTGGGCGCTGCTTGGTTTGTGCTCTACCCGCTGATCTTCCTCGCCATTTACTCAACGGTGTTCATCTTCATTCTTGGCGTGCGCGTCCCAGGCCTTGGGACCACGGACTATGTGCTCGTGATCTTTTGCGGGCTGGTGCCCTTTCTTGCATTCTCGGAGGCATTCGGCGTCGGCACCCTTTCGGTTGTCTCCAACCGCGGTCTGTTACGCAATACCTTGTTCCCGATCGAGCTGGTGGTGGCCCGTGATGCCATCGTGGGCCACGCCAGCATGGGAATCGGCATGGTGCTGGTGTGGGTCGTGGTAGTCAGCAACGGCCACCTGCACTGGAGTCATTTGGCCGTACCTGTGGTCTATTTCCTGCAGATCCTGATGGCGATTGGGGTCGTGTGGATCACTTCAACTCTGACCGTGTTCTTTCGCGATCTGCAGCAGGCAGCCCCTATTGTCGTGTTGTTTCTGATGATGGTTTCCCCGATTGGCTATACCGATGCGATGGTGCCGCAGGACTTGCGAGGGCTGCTCCTCTACAACCCCCTTGCGTGGTTGATGCACATCTACCGCGCCTGCCTGATCGACGGCGTGGTGCCGGTTAGCGATCTGCTGACTTTTGCGGTATTCAGCCTGCTGATGCTGACGCTGGGTCACATCCTGATCACGCGACTCAAGCCCCTGTTTCACGACTATGTCTGAGAGCGTAATCTCGGTGGCCGGTTTGTCGAAGGATTTCCTGCGCTTTCGACATCCGGGCTGGCGCGCGCTCAACGCGCTTGGCATTCCAGTGCCTGCCTCACGCTATGACAGGTTTCAGGCGTTGTCCGATGTATCGATCGAGGTCACACGGGGCGAGAAAGTCGCCCTGATCGGTCGCAACGGCGCAGGCAAGAGCACGCTTCTTCGCCTGGTTGCACAGCAGATGAAGCCAGACCGCGGCCGTGTGTTGACTGCTGGACGGGTGCAGGCGCTGATGGAACTGGGGACCGGTTTTCATCCTGACTTTACCGGGATCGAGAATATCCGCTCAGCACTGGCCTACCAAGGGCTGTCGGGCAAGCGGGTGCACGAGTGTCTAGAAGACGTGGCCGAGTTCAGCGAACTGGATGATTTTCTGGTGCGCCCCGTCAAGGAATATTCATCGGGCATGTACGCGCGACTGGCGTTTGCCGTTGCAACGGCAATCACGCCGGAGATCCTGATTATCGACGAGGTGCTGGGAGCCGGCGATGCCTACTTCCTAGGCAAATGTATTCAGCGCATGAAGGCGCTGACCAGCCAGGGCGCCACCATCTTGTTCGTGTCCCATGACATGAGCTCGGTGCAGATGCTGTGTGATCGTGCAGTCTGGCTCGAGCACGGACGCGTGCGGCAAGACGGCCAGCTGCTGCCCGTGACGAAAGCCTATCTCGAGAGTATTCGTGAAGAAGAAGAGGCGCGCGTGCGGGCCAAGAGCATGTCGCTCACCAAGCGCCAAGCCGTGCGTCTGGGCGGGACACAGGCAACTACCACCCTGATTCGTTTGATCGATGTCGATCAGCGGGCGCCCAAGGACCCGATGGCCGTGGACGCGATGCGTTACGGTGGCCGCGGCATAGAGACAGTTGAAATCACGCCGAGCCGCTCGATCGATTCGGCCGGCCCGATTCTTGATGTGACGTATATGAACTGGCGTTTGCAGGATCATCTTGGCAAACAAGCCTGGTTGTTTGGCGACTTCGGCGGTAGGTACACGCATGCGCCGATTCAGCTTGCATGGCCGCAAGGTATTCCTGAAGATGCTTGGCTAGAAATGAGCTTTGCTGCGAGTCAGAGCGCTAGCGTCAATCTTGACTGGTACGACGAAGAAGCAGGCGGATATCGGAATCTGGCCGTGATTGGCGCCTCCCGCGAGGGAGAGCGCTGGCAGAGCTTGCGGGTCGATCTTCCCAAGCACGGGAAGGAAAGGGCAGCGCAGGAGTTTCTTGAGAATTTGCCGCAGCTCGAAAGTCATGATCGGTATGGGTCCGGTAGCATCCGCATCACGGGCTTTGGTTTTTTCGACGATTCCGGAGCTCAGCGCCACACGCTGATCACGCGCAGGCCGGCGTCTGCCGTGCTGTCGTTTTCTGCCTCGGACGAGGTGCACGGCGCGGTACCCGTCATTGCGATCTATCGCCCCGATGGAAGTTGCGCTTTGCAGGCGATCGCAACCACGGAGGGCATCGCGTTTGAGACGCTGCGCGGCGCGGGCGGCATCAGAGTGCGCTTTGAGCCACTCTATCTTGGGCCGGGCGACTACTTGGTCAGTGTCGCCCTTTTCAAGCATCTTGATCCTGCTTCGGCCATTGAACCAGAGGCACACGATGTGCATGACCGGTGCTATGCGCTCAAGGTGCTGCCGCCCTTTGGCGTGGGTGTCGAGCTTGGTATTGTCAACCAGCCGAGTCTGTGGGAGCGCGTGTGAGAACTCCGCATGCCGATCTCTATGCGTCCAGTGAAGTCTGGGACCAGCCCATGACCAAGGGGCAGACCAATCTGGTGCAGGCGTTCGTCGATGTCTGGCCCGGACACGTCGAGACGGTTCTGGACGTCGGCTGCGGGGATGGCAAGGTCACGGCCGCCATCGCCAGCCGGGTGCCGGGTAGATTCGTCGGCCTCGACAGCAGCGCGCAAGCGCTGACCCGAATCGCTTTACCTTGTATTCTTGGCGACGCGACCCGCTTGCCGTTTGAAGATGGCGCCTTCGATTTGGTGATGAGTTCCGACACACTGGAACATCTGCCCGAGGCGTCCTATCCAGATGCCTGGTGCGAGTTGTTTCGTGTCGCCGGCAAGTACGTCATGGTGGCGGTTCCTCTACGCGAGGAACTGCTCGATGCCACGACGCGTTGTCTGGCATGCCTTCGCACCTATCACGTCAACTGGCACCAGCGTGTGCACGATCTTGATGACATCTTCGGGTGCGCCGCAAAAGGCTGGCAGGTGCAGTACAGCGTGGCAAGCGGTGAATCCTGGTCAGAACGCCATCCTCTGGAAACGGCCTTTCGGCGTTACGCACGCAATGAATGGGCGGCATGGCGGGATTCGGTCTGCCCGTTTTGTGGAGCTAAGGGCCACGATCCTGCGCCGGACGGGCCTCTCTCGCATCTGGCTGGCCTCGCCCTTGGACAAGAGATCTATCACGCCCTTGGACACTCTCGCGTGTGGCGCTCCAAGAGCGAAATCCTGGTCCTCTTCTCGCGGTCACCCGTTGCCTCGCCACAACTTACCGCGCCTCTTGTCATCGAGCGTTTCGCGTCGGAATACGCGGCGAATGTTCAAGGCAGCGCCGCGAACTTGACGTCCTATCCACAAGTCGCGCGCAGTGCGGCGGGGCTTGACGCTGACCTTGTGATTCAGTTTCCGGTCTATGGTGAGCCGGAGGTTTTGGTGGTGACACGATCCGCGGCGTCGCCGGGGGATGCGGTTGAGGCGAGCCTTGAAGATGGCATTGGTCTGGTGTTCTCAGGCCGCTTGCTCGATCCAGCACAGAACTTTAAGCAGATCGCCTTGCCGCGCCCGATCAGGCCGGGCGTTTATGGTGTTCTCGTCCGGACTCGACATGCGGCGCACATCGACGCCATGAGACTTGGGGAATCGCCGCTCGTCAGGTGGCTGGCCAGCGGCGAGCACAGCAGGCCAACGTACTATCGAACTAACGCGGAGCCTGCACTTTTCATTCAGGTCGACGGTGAGTGCTGGTACGACGAGAGTTTCTTGTCCGCGCCGTCATTACCCCGCGATACGATCGTGCCGTCTGTCATCGCGGCCCTTGAGACCCAGGCTTCCGCTGCGATCGAGCATGTCCACCAGAGGCAGGCGGAGCGACACGAGCTCGCCGATCTGCGCCGCGAGTGCGAAGCGCTGAGGGTCACCATCCAGAATATGACTGCCGAGAAATCGGCGCTTCAATCGCAGGCGGCCAGGATCAATGCACTCGAAGTCGAGATCCAAAATCTGACCTCAAGAAACGCGGTGCTTTCAGGCCGCGAGAAAGAAGCGGATCGTCTGATTGTTGATCTGCAAAATCTTCGGGCCGAGCTCGAGATTCTGCGCGAACGTGCAGCGCTGGCCGAAAGCCTGCAGGTCAGGGTCCAGAACCTCGAAGCCGAGCGTACTGCTTTGCTTGGTCGCGTCAGAGAAGGTGAATCGTTTGCGGTCCAGGTCGAGAATCTCAGCGCGGAGAGAATCTCGTTGCTCCAGCGTGCCGGTGAAGCGGATAAGCTCGCGGTCGATGTGCAAAACCTGCATGCCGAAACCACTCTCTTGCGCGAACGTGCAATGTTGGCCGAGAACCTACAGGTCAAGGTCCAGAACCTCGAAGCCGAGCGCGATGCTTTGCTTGGCCGTGTCAGAGAAGGTGAATCGTTTGCGGTCCAGGTCGAGAATCTCACCGCAGAGAGGAACTCATTGCTGCTGCGCGCTGGTGAAGCGGATCGGCTCGCGGTCCACGTGCAGAACCTCACCGCGGAGCGAGATGCCTTGCAAACACGAGTAATCGAGGCCGAGGCTCTGGAGGTAAGGCAGCAGAACCTTGCTGCGGAACGCGATCAACTATTGGAGCGCGCCAAGGAAGCTGACCGCATCGCAGTCACGGTCCAGAACCTAGCCGCTGAGCGCGACCATTTCCGGGCCCAGGCCGAAGAAGTTGCTCGACTGGAGGCTGAGTCTCGCGATCTGCTTTCGCAGGTGGCCGATCTCAATGGCGTGATCGAGGGCCTTAGGAAGCGACTCGAAACCTCCGATCAGGAGATTGACGATGCGCGACAAAGGCATCGCGGATTGCTTTCGGAAATGGCTGCGCTACGCCAGCAACTGCAGTTGGAACTAGATCGGGTCAACGCGCTTCAGCTCACGCTGGCGGAGGCGCAAAAGCAGCGCGAGCAGCTGCAAGCGGAGCTTCAAGCAACGCAACTGAGGGTTGAGGCGCGAGTCGGCGAGGCTTTGCGGAATCTGGGCAAGGCGCTGCGACGCCGAGCCGGGGAGGGATGATGGCAAGAGTTCTGATGCTGTGCCACGACCAGCACCTCGATCGCCGCGTCATCGCGCAGGCGCAAACGCTGATCGAGCATGGCCACTCGATCCGGCTGCTGGCTCTATCGTTCGATCCGGCCAGCTCAGAAGAAGAGACCGCCGAGGGCATTCAGCTCACGCGCATTGGCTTGTCGCACATCATTCCGGAGAACCGCATCTACACCAGCTACATGGCGCGTCAGCATGCTCTGAACAACTTGCTTAACCGAACCGCGAATCGCTACCCCGCCGCGACGCCGGGACTGCAGCGAGGCTTCCAAGTCGGCAGTCGCGTCAATTGGGAAACCTACCGCGCGCTGTTGCTGATGAAATATCGCAATCGGCGTATGCATGATCCATTGCCATTTAGGCAGGCATTCTTCTCGCACGGCGAAAAATTCGTGAGCGACGTGGTGCATGTCCACGATCTCCCCGCGCTGGAGGCGGGGGTGCAACTTGCCACCCAGTGGCGAGTCCCACTGGTTTACGACGCTCACGAACTCTATCCGGAGCAGCGCGCATTCAGTCGGCAGCAGAGGCGCATTTGCTTCGATGCAGAGTCACGCCTCATCAAGAAGGCCAACCTGGTGTTTGCGGTGAATCATTCGATCGCGCAAGAGATGAGTAAACGCTATGGCATTGCCGAGCCCGAAGTGCTCCTCAATGCGGTCGATCGTCCTGATACGTTTGATCAGTTCGGCCCGTTTGATTTGCTGCGCAGCAAACTAGGCTTGAGCCCAGGCAGAAAGATCCTTCTGTTCCAGGGGGGCTATTCGCGTAACCGGAACCTCGAGAACCTGATTGAAGCATTCTGCTTCGTGCTGACTGATGATGTTGATCTCGTCATGCTAGGTTTCGGTGATCTTGAAGACGAACTCAAGCGCCTCGCCGAGGCACGCGGCTTGCTCGGACGGCGAGTTTTTTTTCTTCCGGCGGTGCCTCAGTCGGAACTCCTACAGCACAGCGCATCTGCTGACATGGGCATCATCCCGTATCCGCACGTCGATCTAAACTCGTTTTACTGCACCCCCAACAAGCTCTTCGAGTTCATACAGGCGGAGTTGCCGATCCTCGCCAATGACTCTCCAGAGCTAAACCGCTTCGTTTCAGCCAATGGCTTTGGGTTGACGCAGAGCATGACTTCGCCCGTCACCATTGCTGACGCAATCGATCGTGCATTCTTTCTGTCGCATTCTGATGCTTCTGACTGGAAGCGTGCACTGGCGGCCAAGCGTGCTGGGCTGACATGGAAAGCCCAGGCCACCCGGTTCTACGAGGCATACCAATCGGTGCTCGGACGGGGGCTGTCGACATGAGAATTTGGAACCGGCGCATCGCACGACCAGCATGCAAAGGTATTGCAGGCGCCGTGCTCACGCTGTACCTCTTTCAAGGAGCACCGAGCGCGGCCGTGGTCACCGCTGCCTCTCCGCATACGTTGCAACGAAGCGCCCAGACCATGGCGACGGGCGTGGCCCCGACCTTTGATGACCATGGCGTGCCGCTCGGTTCTGGGTCGAAGGGTTCGAAGGTGCACGACGCGGCGACCGTCGCGCGCTACGCGCTGGCTTATGCCGGGAAAAAAGACCAGGTGATGCTTCCTGAAATCGCCGCGGACGAGGCCAAGGCTCTCGCTTGCGCAGAATGGCTGGCGACTAATCTGGCACAGACCAAGGGCGGTGCCTTGGCGTGGGTGCCCGCTGGCCAGAAAAAAGACGAAGTCGATACAACCACGCAGGCACTGGGCGTGATGGCACTGCTCGAGGTGGCGCGCAGCGCGAACCAGGTGCGCTTCGTCGAAGCGGCCGCCAAGGCAGCGCGGGTCTTCGACCAGCCTTTGACCGCAGGAGGTGTCAAGTATCAGCACGACTCGGATATTTGGTTTGAAAGTCATCCTGCGTCACCGCGTCCTAATCATGATCTGCGGTCGGACCTGATGGTGCTCGTCGCACTGCATGAACTGGAGGACGCGACACATGACAAGCAGCTCGCTTTGGTGATCTTAAGTGCCGAGGCGACGACGTTGCGCTGGCTACCTCGCTTTGAGGGTACGGTTTGGATGCATGCCGATCTAATGCCGCGCCCGCAGGCCGTGTTTCGGTTTGCAAACCCGTTTGGCTTCGCGCTCCCGTCGACCGCGGTCCATGGAGTTGTGTTGCGCGACTCGCTCGCCACTAACCAGGCAACGCCTGATCGGCGCGTGACGCCGCCGCCGAATGTAGGCGCGCAGCTAGTCGGCGCAGGATGGGCCAACCCCGGGACGGTCGAGGGGCGTGCCGCACGCCGGCTGATCGCACAGACTGAAGCAGGTGCCCGACCGGGCGCTGCAGCTGCCCTGGTGCGCATCACCCTCCCCGCCTGGGCTGCTGACCCGAATCGGGATGCGCCGCTTGACCTCGAGATCACGTACTTCGACGGCAGCGCACCGGGAAATCTTGCGCTGCAGCTTCAATCCGACCGCCCGGACCAGGCTTTTGTCGAAGTCCCAGACGGCGATCTGCTCTTGTCTGGTGCATCGAAGTGGCGTGAATGGGTCGTACCTGTCAAAACGGCAGATCTGGCGCGCTCGCTCGATGACAAGGAAATGCAGGATGTGGTTTTGTTACTGGCCTGCCTCTCGCAGTGGAATCAGCGTTTCTCTACCAGCGCGCGGGTGGCGTTCGGTGATGCACAACTGTCGCGGCCATTCGAATCTGTCGCGCACTCGGCGCTTGGCCCGGCGGTGGCCTCTTCGTCACCGCGCCAGACACCCATCATCCCGGTCTACACGCTCGATGCGAAGGGCGTAGTCCAGGTGCACGTCGATGCGCCCGGCGTACGATTCGTTAATTCCCAATGGGACCCGACGAGCAGCATTGGTACGCCAAGTTATTCACCATTCGTCGTCTCGAAGCAGCTGCTGCTCGGCAACAAGATGCCGGGGATACAGGATAGTCCCGCGGTCTCCACACGAATCGACTTGAAACTGGTTCATCGCGAACCGGCACTGCACTGGCTGTTGGATCCCGCAAACTACCGAAAAATCGATGACGCCAATGTCTATCTCTACCCTTTTCCGAACGTCTACAACGACGTGGAGATGAAGGCAGGGTGGCCGTCGGCATTTGGCCAGGCCTATGTGATCAGCGCGCTCGAAGCGGCGGCGGACGACAAGTTGGCCCCGAACCTCGAACCCGCCATCCTTGCAGCCGCCAACGCCTACAAAGTGCCGACAAGTGACGGTGGGATCATGGTGCTGGATCGTATGGCTCTGCCCTATTTTGAAGAAGTCCCCAACAACACGCACGTCCTAAACGCCGAGCTGGTTAGCGTGGAGGAATTGTGTAAGGCTGGGAGCTATCTTCACCACGACGATCTGAACGCGCTTGCTTTGCAAAGCAAGCGCGCGCTAGACGAGCACATCCATCTCTATGATGCGGGCTACTGGCTGCGTTACGACCAGAATCCGAAGAAAGACGTCCTGCTGCAACTCGACTGGCTCAACGGCGTGCAATCCCCCGAAATCGAGTTGATCTCTTTGGAGAATCCGCAAACAGGCGTGACCGTTTCAGTCAAGGTTGCAGATTCGGATGCCTTCCAAGGTCCCACTCGAATTTCCGGGACCGAGTGGACCGATATATCGACTCTTGATGGCCACACCACACGTGGCTTTAAGAATGGTTACCCGTTACATGCGGTCGAGCTGGCGGGAGGCACGAGGCACAACGTCTACCTGCATCTGGCATTGCCGCCCGCAAACGCTGCTGATCTTTTCGACGTACCGACCTACCGGCTGAACATCCACTACAAGGATGTCGCGCCTGGCCGATTCGTGGTCAAAGCGCAATCCATCAATGATGCCAACCAGTTGACCTTCGAGCCGCTGCGTGACGGGGTCTGGAAGCTGAAGGGCGATAAACAGTGGCACGACACGTCGTTCCTGCTGCGCCCGAGCGACCTCGGCTGGTACAAGGGCCCGGCCTATGAGATCTACGAAACAGAGCAGCTCAAGCGTGTTGCCGATACCTTCCACGACAACCTGATCGCGCAGTATGCTGAACGCGCCAAATATTATCTCGATGCCAAGGCCACCAACCTTGACCCGATCATCGAACCCGACACCGATGAGCGATCGGCCGGGCCGATCGCGTTGAAGGTGACAAGCGCAGTGCCAACCTACCCGGGCCACGACTTCACCCTTGCACTTTCCGGCAAGCCCAACGATAACTACGCGGCGGCGCTCGAAGGTCAATCTCAGTATTACGTCGATCTTGGACTTGCCAAGCCGGCCAAGATCGGGCTGCTGCATCTGCGCTTTGAGAGCGCCAAGAATTTTGCCAGGCACGTGGTTGTCTCCGAGCTTGACGATCACGGCAATATCATCGGCAAGCTTGCTGAGACGCATTCGAGCGGCTCCCAATCCGACATTGAATTGCACTCGCCGCACCACGAAGCCGGTATTCGGATCGATTTCTCCGATTTTGTCGGTCAACCCCGGCTGCTGCTACGCAGTATTGACGCGCGCAGCGTTGCTCCATGACGATTCCCGAGGAAACTAGTGAAAGGCACCTAGCGTGAACGAGCTTGAATGCGCATCGGCTGGCGGCTCCAGGCGGCGGTTCCTGCTGCTGATGAGCTCAGTAACCGCAGCCCTGGCGGGATGCGGCGGAGGAGGTGGTGCGTCATCGACCGGCCCGATAGGCAATGCGCCATCTCCTTCGGCGCCACCACCTGCGGCCGCTCCGGCTTCGGCGCCCACAGCAGCGGCCCCGCCGCCAAGCGCGCCGGTCGTGAGCTGCAGCGCCAACGCGGATGACCCGACGCCAGAAGTGGCCAACCCAAGTGCCGATCAGGGTGGCAATCCGACTCTCATGGCTTCGCCCGCCGGCGATGCCGTGGTTTATGCGGGAGATGATCCGACCAACCCGCTGTCGCTGTTTGGTATTCCCATTACCGCGCGGATACAGGCTTTGTCGAATGCGCTTGCTAGCGGCACGACCAGCGACATCGATATCGTCAAGCGCTTCATGAACTACATTGATCAGTTTGCAACCGGCGTGGCGTCCGACATTACGCCCGATGCTACCGTGATCGAGCGCATTGGTGCGTGCACCACATTCGTTCACACGTTGTTGGCCTTGGCCCGTTGTCAGAATATCCAGGGCCAGTATGTCAATCTCTACAACTATCCGCCCGCCAACGGGCATACCGTCTCTCAGTTGCAGGTTGGCGGCGAACCAATCCTTTTTGACCCGACCTATAACCTTTGGTATTCGGCCAAGCAGGGCTGCGCGCAATACGTACTCGACTATGCGGCAACGCATGCCCAGGCGGTCACCGGCATTGCGCTGGCAGTAGATGGCGGCAGTGCTCGTGCCGGTGCTGACCAATTCACCGGCGATCCGATCTATTCGATGGCCAACCCACAAGGCATCATCGGCCCTGCCAATCCGATGCTGTTTCCGCTCAGCCTCGACCTCAATTCCATGCCGAGTCTCGTAAGCGCTGACTTTGGCGCGCAATCGCAAGGGGCTGACTATCTTGGTGCTGCGTCCACCAATGTCGAACAGATCTGGACCCTTTCCGGCCTTCAAGTCGGCAGCGATTATTCATTCACGCTAGTGCCCGGTTTTCTCGGCGGCGATTTTGCCCAAGGGGACAACTATCAGTTTGAGATTGATGTCAGCATGACCGACGCCAACCTGCTTCAGACCACTGGCACGCCGTTCGATTTTTCTGCCGGCACCCCGGCGCCACTTGTCGTGCTCTTCCAAGCTGGGGCGGCTTCAGTCACGTTGACTCTCACCACGCCATACCGCGGACCGGCATTGCGCTACGTGTCAGCTGAAAGCTTCACCCTGGCTGCGAGCAATGGACCACCGCCGGTACAGATGGAGCAGCATAAGCGTGCGCAATCAGCAGACCCAGATGACGCGCCGGTGCGGCCGGGTCTCCATGTGTCCTCGCAATTCTTCGCTTCTTCACCGCGCTAGGCTGATCGTACCTACCCCCGTGCCCAAGATTCTTTCAGCACTGCTGTTGCTCATCGCCTGTGTGCCCTTGGCGTTGGCATCAACGCCGAGCGACGAGGCCAATCTGCAGATCGGTGCGCAAGCATCTAAGGCGCTGGCGCAGGTTCAGGGCTTCGCACAGCGTCAGAAGAATGATCCTTCGGTGCAGGCAGAAAGCTGTCTGGCGCTCATTGCGCTTGGTCAGTTGAGCCCGTCGCCTGAGATCACGAGCGCTGCGCGCACGCTGGCAGATCGGCTCGTCGACATGAGGGATCTAAACCAGGATGGCAAAGTCGGATGGGGCATCGCCGCGACCGCGGCGCCGGGTCCCGGCTGCAAGCAGCCGGGCGAGTTCGATGCGTTTGCCGATGGAACCTGCAACGCGGCCAACCGAGAATATATGTTCGAGACCGGCCTGGTGTCGATGTGTCTCGCCCGTATGTCGATAGTTACCAAGGATATGCGCTACGCGTTGGTGGCCGCGCGGGCGCTCGACGATTCATGGGACATGGGCACTGTACCGGCGGCCTGCCCCAGCTGCTTTTACTACTGGTACAGCTACGATCAGAACGACATCAATCGCTACGTGCAGAATTCGAACGTCCTGATGGGCGCCGCCGCTGCGTGGGTGGCCGAGGCGACGGGCCAGATCAAGTACCGCATTCGCGCCCGTGCAGTGGCAAGGAGCGAGGAGCGCGAAGTCGACGCAGGTAACTTCAACTATTTCGGCATCGATGATGCGACGCATCAGCGGCAATCGGTCAACAAGACGCGAGCGCTCGAGAATCATCTGGCCTGGGTTGGCAAATCGCTGCTCGATATGGGCCGCCTGCTCGACGATGCCGAGACGTTGCGCGACGGCATCATGGTTCAAAGCGCATGGCAGCGCTGTGGCGTCGATAGCAGCTGCGCCCGGAACTGCAGTGTCAACGCGTCAGATGCGGACAAATGCAGAGAAAGCGCCACCGCTTCACCGTGTTTTTTCAAGAACATCGATTCTTTTCTCGCCGAGCAATGCGTCCTGGCCATTGGGCGGCTGGCCCCCCTGGGCATGACGCCTACGATGTGGTGGGCGCTGCTGGACCAATAGCCGCATTGCGCGAGGCCAACACGGCGTCTAACGGCACGGAGTATTGAAGATGTGTGGTTTGGTCGGAATCTTCGGTGAGCGAGGCGATCCACAGGAGGCGCGTAGCCGAATCCAGCGGATGATGGATGTGATCGCGCATCGCGGCCCAGACGGAGAGGGCATCTTCCAGAATCAAGGTGGCACGCTGGGGCTTGGGCACAGGCGACTGGCTATCATTGATCCGAACAACGGTGTGCAGCCGATGTCTACCCAGGACATGGGCCTGACGGTCGTTTTTAACGGTGCGATCTATAACTATCTCGAATTGCGTCGCGAACTGATCGGCAAGGGACATCCGCTTCGCACGTATTCAGATACCGAGGTTCTGCTCTATGCATACCGGGAATGGGGTGCAGATTGCGTGCCGCGACTGCAGGGAATGTTCGCCTTTGCGATCTGGGATGAATGCACACAGACCTTGTTCTGCGCACGCGACCGCCTCGGTATAAAGCCATTTTATTATCACTGGGATGGGCAAAGGCTGCTGTTTGCCTCGGAAATTAAGGCGATCCTGGCATCGGGTCTCGTGGCAGCTGAGCGAAATGCCGATGGCCTTAACGACTACCTAACCTTTCAGTATTGCCTCGACGAAAAAACGTTGTTCAAGAACATCGTACGCCTGCAGCCCGGCCATTCGTTCACGGCCGTTTTACAAGGGGACCGCGTCGACTTGAGCGTCAAACAGTACTGGAACGTCGCCTACACCATCGATGAAGTTCACGACGAGCGCTGGTTCATTGATCAGCTGGCCGGCTTGATCGATGATGCCGTGCGTATGCATCTACGCTCTGACGTGCCCCTCGGCGCGCACTTGTCCGGGGGACTCGATTCGAGCGCGGTGGTATGCCTTGCAGCGCACATGCTAAGCGGCGAGCGCATTCACACCTTTACTGGGGCGTTTCGCGAAGGGCCGGCGTTTGATGAAACCGCACACGCCAAGACTGTCGCGACCTTTGCCGGCACCCAGTACAACGAAATCTACATCGACGGTGCGGCCTTCGCGGACCTGTTGCCCAGACTCATCTATCACATGGACGAGCCGGCTGCAGGACCGGGGCTGATACCGCAATATTTTGTCTCCAAGCTGGCGGCCGAACATGTCAAGGTCGTGCTCGGTGGTCAGGGCGGTGACGAGATTTTCATCGGCTATGCGCGCTACTTCGTGGCCTATCTCGAGAAATGCCTGTCGGGCGCCATCTTCGAGACGGCTCACGAGCAGCCTTACGCCGTCACGCTCGAATCTATCGTGCCCAATTTGCCATTGTTGCAATCCTATAAACCGATGTTGCAGGCCCAGTGGGGCAGTGGCTTATTTGGCGCCGAAGACCAGCGCTACTTCAAGCTAATCGATCGCAGCGGCGGCATGACCAACCTGTTTTCCGCAGAGGCGCTTCAAGGTTGCTATTCGCCATTTCATGCTTTTCAGCAAATCTTCAACCAAGACGGGTTGCATTCGCTCATCAATCGCATGACGCACTTCGATCTGAAGGCGTCCCTGCCTGCGCTATTGCAGGTCGAAGATCGGACCAGCATGGCCGCATCGATCGAGTCGCGTGTGCCGCTGCTTGACCATCGAATCGTCGAGTTCATGGCTGCAATTCCGCCAACCATCAAATTCTCGGGTGGACGCATGAAACACATGTTCAAGGCGGCGGTCGCGAGCACGGTACCGAGCAGCATCTCCGAGCGCAAAGACAAGATGGGCTTTCCTACGCCGCTCGTGCAGTGGACCAAAGGTGTCGCGAAAGAGTTCGTTACCGACACGCTGCTCTCCACCCGAGCACGTCAGCGCGGGTTGTACCAGATCGAGGCCGTCGAGCGAGCGCTCGACGACGAACGAGAGTTCGGGCGCGCCGTGTGGGGCCTGTTATGCATAGAACTCTGGCATCGCACCTTCATTGACTCCGATGCTGTCCTGAATGACTAAGAGCCATATCTCCGAGCGCTCGATCGTGATGCTGACAGCGGATCGCAGTATTGATCGCCGCATACTGAACCAGGCGGAGAGCTTGAGGATGTCTGGCTGGCACGTCGAGATCGTGGCCATGCCTCATCAGGATGATGGCGGCAGCGGCTCGTTCTCGGTACGCCGCGTCGAGTTATCCAGAGCGTCGAGCGGGCGAGCAAGGGTAGTCGCCCATGTTGCCGCGTGGGTGCGCGCTCATGTCATGCTGCCGACCCGGCTGCATGCAGTTCTTCGGACGTTCGCCTGGAAATATCTGGTCGATCAGGGGAACTTCTATCGCGCATTGTTTGCGCCGGCTTTGGCAGGTCTGTCACCTTCGATTTATGTTGCGCATGATCTACCGATGCTTCTGCCGGCGCTGGACGCCGCGAGGCAGTGCGGCGCAAAGACCGTCTTTGATAGCCACGAACTGTATTCCGAGCAGGATCTGTCGCCTATTGAGGCCAGACGGTGGAAGGAGATCGAAGCCGCCAATATCGGCGCTTGCGACATGGTCATTACCGTCAACCGTTCGATCGCTGCCGAACTTGAGTCGAGATACCAACTGCCTAGGGTTCAGGTCATCCAAAACGCCGAGAAATCAGCACATGCAACTTCCGCTCAACGTCTGTTTCATAGACACTTCGGACTCCCTGAGACGACCAAAGTTCTGCTATATCAGGGCGGCCTCTCGGACGGAAGAAATCTCGACAATCTCGTGGCGGCGATGGCCCAGGTAAGAAACCGTTCGGTCGTGCTGGTGATGCTGGGCGACGGTCCGCGACTTGGCAACTTGCAGCGTCTCGTGCGTGCACGAGAATTGGGGAGCCGCGTACTCTTTCACGCAGCAGTTCCGCGGGAGGAACTTTTGGCATTCACCGGGAGTGCTGACGCGGGCATCATTCCCTATCAGGCGACTTGTCTTAACAATTACTATTGCACGCCGAACAAGCTCTACGAATTCGTAGCGGCGGCGGTTCCGATCCTAGCTAGCGATCTGCCCGAATTGCGGCGGGTGGTGATGGGTGAGGAGTTCCGGGGGCGGCAGGTCGGCCTAGTGGCCAATCTCGGTGCGCCAAGCGAGATTGCGGCACGCATCGACAGCTTTTTCGAGAATGCTTTACGCGTTGAAGAGTGGCGAGTCAACGTAAGAGCGCTGGCTCGTACGCTGTGCTGGGAAGAGGAACAGAAGTCGCTGGTGCGGTTGTACGAGACGCTGACATGAAATTGACGATCGTCTACCAGTACTATCAAAGCCGTTCGGAACCCGGCCACGCCATCGTGCGAGACCTGGCGTGCTATCTGGTCACGCGCGGCCACCAGGTGAGCGTGGTTTGTGGGGAGGTTGGCTACATGGCGCCGAGCCGCCCGACGCTGCCTTGGTACCGTCGCATCGTGCGCGAGGAACATATCGATGGTGTTCGCGTGATTCGTACCTTCACGCACGGTGCTTTGCACCGCAGCTACTTCGCTCGCACCATGGCATTTGCGAGTTTCGCTCTTTCCTGTCCCATTGGCCTGATGCGCGCGGGACGCTGCGAGCTCGTGCTGGCATCGTCGCCGCCGATCTTTGCGGTCTTCGTGGCCAGCGTCATATGCAGGCTAAGACGCATTCCTTTCGTCGTCGAAATCAGGGATTTATGGCCGAGCTCTGCGCTCCAGCTCGGGCTGCTGAAGAACCGCGCGCTGATCACGGTCATGGAATTCATGGAGCGGACACTTTATGAACGTTCCCTGAAGGTGGTAGTAATGACCGCGGGCATCGGTGCAAATATCCGGGGTCGGGTGAGCCAGCCAGGTAAGGTCGAACTCGTGACCTGCGGGGCAGACCTCGACGAACTATATCCGGATGACAGCGCTGCGCGCGAGACGCGGGAGCGTTTTGGCTGGAATGGCCGAAAAATCGTGTTGTACTTTGGTGCCATCGGTGAGGCTAACAATATCCCGGTCATCCTGCGTGCCTGCGAGCGACTTCGGGCTTCGCCAGAAGTCCTGTTTGTCATCGTCGGAGACGGCATGAAACGCGGACTGCTTGAGACATCGGTCAGCAGGGGGAAGCTTGGCAACCTACAGTTTCTTCCTGCAGTTCCAAGATCGCAGGCACGCCACTACATCAGTGCCGCGGATCTGTGCCTCGCGACGTTAAAGGATGTGCCGCTGTTTTCGGCGGCGATTCCGACCAAGCTGATCGAGTACATGGCCTGCGCAAAACCGGTGCTGTGCGGAATCCGCGGTGAAGCCAGGGAGATCATCGATGCCTCCTCTGGCGGGGTGTGCTTCGAGCCTGACGACGACGAGGCGCTGGTCGCCCATATTCTGAGGCTGGTGCGCGATCCCGAACAGGCAAGACGCATGGGAGAAAACGGGCTTGCCTACGTGCGCCAGCGCTTTTCTGCCGCAATGATGCGGCAGAAGATGGAGGCCGTACTGAGCGCGGCCGTTGATGCGGGATCTGCGCATCTGGCGCCGACCCCGACCCCGGCCCGGGTGAAGCCTCCGGTGCGCGCAGCGCTCGCTGACCGGCTGCTGCACGGGCTATGGATATGCTGGATCCTTGTTCTGCCGTTCGCACATCTCACGGGGCTTCGAAATTCTCTCGCGCTGGTCTGCATTGTCGCTACATTTGCGCGCGTGAGCCTTCAACCGTTGCGGTACTTGCCGGGCAGGCACGCGGCGCTCGCACTGTTTTTATGGGCGGCTGCATCGGTCAGCTGGTCAGCGGCCCCGGCAAGGAGTCTGGCCCATCTCAAAGATGATCTGGCCATTGGCCTTCTTGCCTATGCGGGGTTGTATTCACTCGTGCAGGTCAATCACGCGGCGATGAGGATACTGAGCGCCTTCTTGGTCGCCGTGGCGGTGCTGGCGCTGACATCGACATTTGCTTTGCTTGCACCTGGCAGCTTCGCCTGGCTGCCAAGCCGGTATGACCCCGGAATCGATCACTTGATGCCGATTTGGTACCCCGGAACCGGGGACGCAAGCATGTTCTTTGCGTTATCAATTGCGCCGCTGGTCTTGTGGACGAGCCTGAGCCGGCGTTACCGCCTGGCCGCGGGTACTGGATGTCTTCTTGTTGTGGGATCCATCTTGTCTCGCAATCGCAGTGCTGCCATCGTCTTGCCACTCTCGCTTGGCTGTTTTTTCTTGATTCGGTCAGCATTGCTTGATGCTCGGCGCCGCTATCTCGTCGTGGCGACCGCGCCCGTTGCGAAGTACATGGCTGGCGTGTGCTTGGCCGCAGCGTTGGCGTTGGCACTTGGCGAGTTGATCAGCCATGATCGCTTCCTGCTCGCTGGCGCGACCCCGCCGCAGTGGGGACATAATCTTCTGAACGCCGTTACTGGGGATCCGCGCCCGACAATGTGGCGAGAGTATCTGACGCTGGGCATGCGGCATCCATGGATTGGCGTCGGATTTGGCCGCTCAGTGCCGGCCGTGGCATACCACACACGGGACGATACCGTCCTAATGGCGGCAGACCCGGCTGCATTCGCCCACGCCCATAATCTGCTGCTCGACGTTTGGCTGCAATTGGGCCTGGTGGGTGTGCTCTTGTCGCTTTGGCTCGTGGTCAGCCTGGTACGTCGTTGCCTGCGATACGCACGCATTGATCATTCCTGTACCTTGATCGCGTCCTGCTTTTTGACTCTGCTTTTCGCGTTCAGCCTGCGCTGCGCAAGCGACGACCTGTTTATCTACGCGATGTCGTCTACTTTCTGGATACTATGCGGCGTCATGCTGGGTTTGGAGGCTGATGTAGCTCATGACGGGCAGCTCATGTCAAGACTCGGCCAACTTGTTCGGGGCCCGGGCTCGAAGGTAAGCAAGGTAATCCCCCCGTAAATGGTGGGCATCAGAAGTAGAGTTAAGCAGCCGTGGCCAGCCGCTGTCTTGGTGTGATGCCATCCAAGGCCATGTTTGGGCGTTCATGATTGTAGTTCCGGAGCCATCGCGTGGCGAAGTTCTGGACCTCGTCGATGTCGTCGAACAGGTATTGCGCAAGCCACTCATATCGAACTGTTCGATTGAAACGTTCGACGTATGAATTCTGCTGAGGCTTCCCAGGCTGGATGTAGTCGATCCAGATGCCACGTTGTTGCGCCCAGTATTGCAGCGCGGCGCTTACGTATTCGGGTCCGTTGTCACATCGAATGGCAAGCGGTAAGCCACGTCAAGCAATGGTTGGACAGGAGGTCGAGCCACCATTGACGCCCGAGCAATATGTGTATTGATACTGCACCTGGGTTCCGTCCTGATGAAGTGCGGGGCAAAAGTGTATGACTGACGGTGAATCGAAACCACTGTCATGCAAGGCCTGCTGCAGTTCCAGCCTACCTACTCAACGACTGCTTGCACAACTTGCGTTCCTACGAACACGATGAAATGATTGATCCCGCGCGCGTGAAAGGTTGCGATGAACACTTACTAGCGTGGTATTGGATGGGCCAAGAGTCCGGAGACCAACTTTACGGCACATTGAACTAAAGAATCCTGCGCCGACCGCGCGAGAGGCTCTGGATGCGCTGCTCTTGGCTGGCGAACCGACGTTGCCAACGAACGCGCAGCTGATCGGAATCGGCGCCGAGGGCGCTCCTCTCGCGAATGATGGTCGCCTGACGTTAGGCCAACACGCTGGATGGTGTTTTCGTTCATTCGTCCCCCCAAGCCGTAAGCGGTCTCCCAGCGGCGTCATGTAATTTATTCGGAGGGTAGCCCACAATTCTTCCATCTTCCATGATGGGGAGAATTGAAATGGAAGAACGGAAGGTGCCAGCAAAAGAGCACTTCACTACCATGAGCACACGTGGCAGAAGTATAAATATTTTTATACATCCGAATTAGCTACTGCCAGCCAACCGGAAACGCGAAGAACCGAAACGTGGCAAGAGTATTTCTGTAGCCGGGGTGGTCAACTTCTGTCTATTCAAACTGGGAGACTACAAATGAAGACGAATCGTGTATTGATATTTGCAGCGACGGTACTTTCTGCTCTTGCATTTCATCCGGCGTTTGCTCAAGTTGTAACTTACGATTGGACCGGTGTAGTTACAGCGGACGTTGACAGCTACCCAAGCGTTTCGTGCGATTCGAAATGTGGGGAAACGATCTCCGGAACGTACACCCTGAACTACGGCGCTGGCAACAGTAATAGCGGCACACCAGGTGATTCAAGCGGCTCGGATTCGTGGAATGTTACATCCGCCTCTGGCAGCACCTACGCTGGATACCCAGCAAATGCCCCTTTTGTCTTCACCACTACTTCAAATAACAACATCTTCAATTACAGCACCATCACAACTGGAACTTACGAGAATGTTTCCGGCATCTGCAATTGCAATGGCACCAATTCAATGGAAACTCAGGAAATAGTGATGATTCCGTACGGAAACGGTAACGAGATACAAGAGGGTTCAGGCTTCGCTCTAACTGCAGCATCCGGTGGCCCATCCGCATTCGATTCAAACGGATTTCCAACCTATTCAGCCGGCTTAGCAAGCGCGACCGGATACTTTTCATCTAACGGAATTTACGTTTCATACGACATCACCTCGATGACTGAAGTCTCACCGACACCGCTTCCGCCTTCAGCTTGGATGATGTTGTCCGGCCTGATCGGGTTAGGCTTCGTGACTTACAAGAAGAGATAGCTTAGCCCCTCGTCCAACGCTTTCTGACCGCGCGCCACTACACACGATGCTTCGAACGGGAAACTTCGAAGGAGTTTTAGTGCTGTCATGACAGGCTTATCCGCTCATTTGGATTGGTAGTCGCCTTTGCAGGTTTCTCGGCCAGGGTGACCTGCTCCCTTAAACATCGCCAAAATCGTTAAGTAAAGGCCTCCGTCAAGCAAGAGGATGGATTCTTCGTTACTGTGTATGGAGACGGCAGGATTTTGTTGAGGCCCGTCGCGAGCCGGGGCCTTCGCCTTCCTCCAGTCTGGATAGACAGCCCGGTGAAGCTTGTTAGCCGTGAACGACCTGAAGGCGGTATGGTCGAAACTTATTCGTTATTTGCGGACTTGCAAATGACGCGAATAGAGGCACGACCCATCTGGAGGATTATCAGGTCGCTTGTTGAAGATGGTGCACAGCTTACACATGCCTTCTATCTATGGGCAGATACGTGCGAGATCGGACATGAGATTTTTACGGCGCGAGCGAGAGACGGAAGCGTAATGCGATCAGAACAACGATCACGCTCCAGTCAATCAGGTTGGAAACCTAATGACCGACTTGTGGACGGCTACGTCCAGAACTGGCCAATATTCGGATGAGCTATCAGCCACATGGGCTTGGTCAGCTACCGCCGATACCCAATCTGGCGACCGTAGACGCGCGCGCAGGAATCTCGGGTTTCTGGAGCTCTTCAACTCGCGCCGGCCGCACTCGGCGCTTGGAGGCCGAACACCAGATACGGCATACTTCACTGAACAGACGATGAAAGAAGCAGCTTGATACCCACCCGGGTTACCCACCGGCCTTTGGCCCGTGGATAACCTTCCACCGCGGGAACTTCACTTATAAAACTGCAAGATCTGTCCTAACAAACCCGGCCACCTCTCCGAGCCAGTCACTGAATGGGCTTCGGTGTTCTGCGCCGCCAAGATGACAACGGCGCTGCTTGATTCGCGACTGACGCATCACTGCCACATCCTTGAGACCGGCAACGAAAGGTACCGCTTCGAGAACAGCACCAACCAAAAAGGGAGGGCCGATCTAGAAAGATATCCACAACCTGAGCGTTATCATCGATACGGTGGAATGGATTTTTCCTCCCCTGGGTTTAGACCGCCAACACGCTCGAGCATCTCGTCATAGCCGGGTTCACCACGTGAAATGTAATAGGCGGAGTCGCCGACAATACCATTGTTCGAAAGTCGAAGTTCAACGAACAGTCTTTGATCCAGGAGCATTTTTACAGACCCTGACTTGACTGTCGCTGCGGGGTCAAAAACGGAACTGAATGACCTTCGCTCCCCGGCACTCATACCGCCAAGGTTTCTCAATACCCGATTGTAGTTTGGATTATCGGGCTTTAAGGTCATGGTTCGACCATTCAGTCCGCGCTAATCGCCTATGAGCTTGCGAGTCACTTCTGGAATCAGAAAAGGCTCTAGGGCAGTAGACGGCGAAAGGAAAAATCGAAATGCGAAGTCGCTTGGTTGCATCCGGTTGGATCTGCTCCGTTTTCTGCCAGCTTATTTTCACGGGCTGCCATGCTTCGGATACAAACTACACCTGCGAAAGACCCGACGAGACTATTAGACGGGCAATTCAACTCGCTCCAATTGGTCGACACGGTGATCTAGTAATTGGCAGATTTGAGCCGACTGGGCATCCGATATTCATTGAAAAAAGATTCCAACCAAATTAGCCTATCAGATTTTCATTATGGAAAATCCGATCCAGGCGTCACGCTAATGATCGACTCAATCACAAAGGGCTGGCTAATTGGAACTCACCAATTCTTAATAATCAATTTGGATGAATTCGGAAACGTCCTCAGAATCAATTGCAGTACGACTCACACGGGGCCTTAGTTGATGAATTGCGTGCGAATTTCGGAGGGTTCGAGGTTCGCGCGTTTCTAGGGATTGATGATGCGGACGCGATTCACGAGATCGATATTCCAATGACGAACACCACGACATGGAGCGTTGCCGATGGTAACGATGGCAGCCAATTTGGGCCGACCGGCCTATCCTGCCATCGAAAGCAGCGAAGTTGTGAGGAAGAACAGGGCTAGGGAATTCCTAGAAGTAACCATTGCATACGTTCCGCTCTTAAGACATTTCGCTGACGACCGGTCCAGGCCGAAAGCGTCTCATGCGCTTACGTCGCCGACGTCTGGACCGGTCTCGTTGAGGGAGCCGGTGACGGCTAATTTCCCGGACTTAGGGTCATCCGGCCGTACGCGATGAACGCCATCACGAGGCCGAGGACGCCGCTCAAGATCATTGGCGTGGTCTCCCGGTACTTGACGTGGACCGCGACAAACACAAGGCTCTCGACTGCCAAGAAACTAGCAGCCAGGATGGTTAGTTTGGGCTGCCAATGCAAAGCGGCGGGGACGATGAGCCCGACCGTGCACACGAGCTCGAGGATGCCCAGAGTCATCCAGGCTCTTCGTGGCAATGCGCCAAAGCTCCGGACGTCATGGCTTACCTTGTCAAACATGAAGGTCTTCATCACCCCAGACGATCCGTAAAGCAGGGCGGCGAGGACCTGCAGCACCCAAAGTAGTATGTTCATCATTAGCAAGGGAATCTCCGGGGGTTCAGACCGGAGAGGGGTTGCATGGTGTGGCACTAATTGACGGAATCGAAATTCGGACCTCTCTCTTTCGGGGAGGATAGCGCATAGCGGTCGGCTGGAACAGCCTCAAGTCGGTTGAACGTGAGCGACCAAGACACGACGGTGCGCAACACCACACGCATATACCCGATCTCCATGACCAATCGACCTTGGCGTCTTCAACGGCAGACCGGCCGCGCGGGCGAAAGAGCAGCCAACACCTGGGTCGGCCACATCACTCACATTTGGATTTGGCCCTCAGGGCTCGATTCGCCTCACATGAAAGACCTGGCTTCGGCTTCTGGGTGAGCATTGACGCGTTGCCCGCCTGCACAGCGCGCCGAAAAGCTGCGTCTTCGTAGTAGCGAATTTTCTCGGCCCGAATCGGTTTCGTTCCTGCCAAAAGAATGACTTCCTGATCCTTGCGCAAATCCCGCAACTCCTGCGGAAGAAGGAGCGCTCGCGGCACTTCGGTCGTGCGCAGCATCCTGGAAAGTTTTGCACGCCCGCTACTGCTTCGACTTTCGGACTCGCTTTTGATGCGAACTGTCGTAGTTCCAAGCAGTTCTGAAATCTCGCGCGCATCACGCAGCTCGTTTGGTGCAAACACGACGCGAAGCGCATGGTTGGCAAGCAGCACGCGCGTCGCGCTTTCGCCATAGACACCCATAAGTTGGGCAACGGACTGCACGATGGTGAGAAGTCGCAGGCCATAGCCTGCTATGAAGGCGATCGAGTGCGCAAGGATCTCGAGACGGCCGATCGATGTGAACTCGTCCATGACCAAGAGACAGGAGACGGCCGACTTCTCGAAGCCAGATGCGATCGATCTCGTATTCTGAAAAATCAGCTGCGTAAAGAAGAGATTCAGCAGCACGCGCGCTGCGCTCAAGTGCTGCGGCTCGATGCAGACGTAGATCGAGCATCGCTCGCGCCGCAAGTCGGCGAAGTCGAAGTCGCTTGATTCGGTGGCATTGGCCACGAGCGGATCGGCAAATACCAGAAGCGGAGCGTTAAACGACGACAAAATGCCGGCGGCAGCCGCTTCCGAGTTGGCGGCAAAGCGTGCCAGCGCGCTGGAGCACGCCGGGCTCAGGGGATCCCGGCCTGCCATGCGTGCCTGGCTGAGCCTGAGCATGCCGCGGCGCATCTCGACACCTTGAGAACCCGCAGCGATTTTGAGCAGCTGGTTCATCGTGCGCGGCAGTTCTGGCGATTCGCAAAGATAAAGCACGAGTCCAACGAAAAGATTCGCCGCCTGTTCCTGCCAGAAGGTCGTATCGCCAACTGCAGGATAGAGGGAACCGGCAAGTGCCATGACTTCGCCAAAGCGTCGGTCAGCATCCTCGGACAGGCTTGCCAGAGGATTGTATTTGGCACTGTCGCCTGAGAACGGCGCAAAGCGATGCACGCGCTGGCCGTGGCGTTGCCGAAACGCCGCGGTGTGCTGGTAGTTTTCGCCCTTGATATCGAGCACGACCACCGAGTCGGGGTAGGAAAGCAGGTTCGGAATGACGATACCCACCCCCTTGCCGGAGCGGGTGGGCGCCGCAACCAGGGCGAACTCCTGGCCGCCAAAGACGAGAAGGCGCTTGCCATCGCGGCCAACGACGATCCCGCGTTGCGCATACAGACCCGCAGCACGAATCTCGGCGCGACTGGCGAACCGTGCGTCGCCATGGAGTGAGCGCGTTGGCTTTCGCGTGGTGAATTCGTGCAGCACGAAAAAGGCAACGAAGCCCGCCGCAAGCAGGACTGCGCCCAACGGATGGGCGAGCATGGCGTGCGAGCCCAAGATGCCTCGCTACGCGTTGGCGCGTCGTAGCCAGACCATGTCACGAACGCCGTAGCGGCCTTCGATGCGATCGACATGAATCACGCAATCGAGGTGTTCCGCTACAAGTTCGACGAGGGAGGCATCGGTCATCTGTCGTGTCTCCGGATGACCCTTGGCAAGAAGGGCAAGACGGCGCGTCGCCAGAGCCGCCGAGATGGCATGAAAGCTTGTGATCGAGCCGCGATGGCCGGAACTGAGGGCCTTCAAGTAGTCATAGGCCTCGATTCCCCTTAGCTCACCGATGATGATGCGATCGGGCCGCATGCGCAGGACTTCAGAGACGCATTGCGATGCCGAGACGCCAGTCGACGCTCCAAAAAAGAGGGCCGCCGCATTGGCTTGCTGGCAGCGGATTTCGTCGGTGTCCTCCAGCGTGATGACGCGCTCGTTTGGCCCGAGTGCAAGAAGCAGTGAGCGCAGCACGGTGGTCTTGCCCGAGCCGGTATCGCCGATGATGGCGATGTTGCTCTTGCTCGCAATCGCGAACTTCAGGGCTTCTGTCAGGCGGCTGGCGCGTTTCGCAGATGCGCTCGATTTGCCGTGGATCTGGCGATCCGATGCGCGCGCGAGCGGCTTCAGGTGTTCGAGTTCGGGCACAGCCGCCACTGCGCGCCTGAACGTCAGAATCACGCGTCCCGGCTTGCACGCCGGTGGCATCACGGCATGGAGCCGGATGTCGTAAGGCAGTGATGCGCTCAGAAACGGCGCGTGCGGCCCGACATCCTTGCCTTCGGCGGTGGCTGCGGCAATCACGAGCGCTTCGGCCCATTGCAGCGTCAGATCGTTATCGACCAGGCGGCGCCAGCCGTCGCCGTTTTCGACGAACATCTCCCTTGGACGGTTGATACAGGCGTTGGTCACGCTCGAATCGAAATGCGCAGAGGCCGACTTCGCCAGCCACGCCACGGACGCGCCGGGTTCAGCGCAGTGCATAGACGCTACTGAAGTCGAGATCGCGCGCAACGAGGATGTTGATGCGCGTACCTGCGGCAACGGCAATCGTCGGTGCGATGTTGATGCTGGCATCGAGCACTTTCGCCCCGAGCGTGGCACCCGCAGTGGTGGTATTGGGAAGCACGATCGCCGCCCCATTTTGGTTATTGCCAATGCGGGCGACACCGTCTTCGATGAACGACAGCAGGAACGCCGAGCCGATGCGATCAAACCAGTGGTTATCGACGCTGCCCGGGATACCGCTGCTGCCGCTTGCGTCGGCCGCCTGCGAGTCGATGTCGACACTGGCCCCCGCGGGCGTGCGCAGGTGCTTCCAGATGACGCCGATGCGCGCCTCGCCCTGGCGCACATCGGCGCGATATTCCCCTGTGACCTGCGTTCCCTTTTCGATCAACGTGATGCGGGCATCGTTGCTTGCGATGTCTTCGGTCACGATGCAGCTGACAAGCCCCGGCCGTGTCGAATCGATCGCAGTTTTCATCACACATCCGATGGAGGTGCCGGCAGCTACCGTGAGCGACGGGTCGCGCTCCTTTTTGGCGTGAAACACCGTGGGGTCGTTGCCGGTCTCGGGTTGGGTCTCAATTGCCGTATCGACCATGAGCGAATCGACAAGCGGCGCACCGATTGCGGACGATCGGGCATCCATGGGCGGCGCGAGCCCCGGCTGGATGCGCCACTGGGTGCCGGGCTGATCGATCGGAAGCGACGCAACGAAGCCGCGCGGCTCGGCAGTAATTTGCAGGGCAGGCGCCGAGGGCGGGGGCTGTGCTTGCGCGTGGGCCTGTGGCGCTCGGGATTCTGTTGGCGCGATAAAGCCATGCGGAAGCGGCGCTGGCTTTTGCAGAGTGACGTGTGGCACGTCCGCGGCATCGTCCGACCCGGCTGGAGCCGGTAGAGCGTGACGGGCTTTCCAGAAGAGAACGGTAAGACATGCGGCGGCCACGATGAACGCCCCGAAGAGGGCGATCATGCGTGCAGTGATCGGGCGCTTCGGCTCCTCGAGCGGTGGCATTTCGTGGGCCATGGGGGCGCCTAGAGCCGGTGCACCTTGAGAAAACAGGTCGGTCATGGGGCGTCAGGCACGGTGATGTCTTTTCGCGTCGCCCGCTCAATCACCACCGCTGGCGGCGGCGCGGGCGCGGCATCCTGGGTGTCGCGAAAGACACTGACAACCGAGGTGCCCAGTCGTAAGGCGATGTGCGCAAAGACGCCGTGGATGACGAGAACGCCATCCATGACGTGGTAATTGACGATGCGCTCGGTCTTGTCATTGAGCACTTCAAACACGGCGGGGATCTCGGCGTGGGGCGCAAAGGCGAGATAGAGGTCGTTGTCATCATCGTAGGCCGCAATCGGCACGATGTTCTGTGAGCCGCGGCCGACCTGCATCGAATAGTGTCGGTTGATCTTTGGCTCGATTGTGGACGGAGGAGCTGGCGTCTGCGGATAGTGAAAGACAATGCGATAGGTCGGATTAGCCTTTACCGTGCGCAGCAAGAAACTGTAGCTGCGAGAATCGGTACGCAAGAGCAGGTTGGTGGGTCTGGCGTCCTCCTTGGGCTTCAGAAATACATCGTGTGCACCGTCCTTGGCGACGACCAGCCAGTGCCTGGCATCGCCAACGGCAACGCTTTGAATGTGCTCTGCGGGATTGAGCGCAATGTGCACGGCAAATCCCTCTTGTGCCTCGACGGCGACAATTGCATTGGGCAGGTAGTCGACGTCAAGCACTTCAGCTGCGTGCGCGGCGGCGCCCGTGCAAAACGAGCCCGCCATCACGCTTGCGATGAGCACGCGCGTCATGGGTGAGCCTCGACGTCGATGAGTTCAGGGTCGAGGCGGTAGCCGGTGACTTGAAAGCCGAGCGGATTTTGCAGCAGGTCGCGCTCACGACCCATGAGCGGGGGCTTGAACGTGAATGCCACATCCGCCGTAAAACGCAGCGGGACCGTAGATGCTTCTGTATCGTTTCGGATCTCGCTGCGCTCGATGCGCACCACCGCGTGGGCGTTATCGACCAGGCCGATCGACAGGACCTTGACGCGCCATCCCGCGTGCTCCGCGAAGCGATGCTGCAAAGCATCGCTTCCCTGGAAGCGTTTGACATACTCCGTGAATACGGCCTTGTCAGACCATGCCTGCACCGCGTCGAGATCGATCTGTGCCGAGCTCGGATCGTAGCGCTCGCGCGTGCGCACGTATTGCGTGACCCAGTACTTGGCCTGCAGGGAGGGACTCGGGATGGTCTCGGCCGAGCCGACAGAGATGATCTGGGTCTCGCCGGTGGCATGATCGACCTCGATGACGTAGGGCACGACCTGGCGCAAGGGAATCAGTGCCGCAAGCGCCACCAGCGTCACGGCCGAGCAGATCACGGCAATTCGTGCGATGGCCCAGGCGCGCGATTCGGAGCGGGCCTTAAGCTCGGCGAGCGATGTCTCCCACGCGATCGCTTCTGCGTACGGCTTCACGTCTCGGTCCGGGCAGGGTGGGGGTCAAGACGCGCCTGATCCCGGTTAACCGGGATTTTCGGCTGGTCGTCGGGCAGATCGACCGGCCTTGGCGGTCGGGGCGTGCACGCCGCAAGCACCATCCACGACAAGCCGATGATCAAGCGCGGGGAAAGCCCTCGGCAAGTCTTTGCGGCGCTCATCAGTTGCTCCCAAAGGTTGGCGGCAAGAGCGAGTCGATGGCACGCGTGGGCGCCATCAGCCGATTGAGCTGGTCGGCCCGACGTGCCTTGAGAAGGGCATCGTTTTCAAGTGCCACCTGCAGCGCGAAAAGATCGATGCCGAGGTGCTCGATTTCAGCCGACGATGTCGTCATGGTGGCGCGTGCGCTCAGGTCCGTGCTCGATTTCAGGTCCGCGCTTGCGAGAAGACCGCCATCGAGCAGATCGAGCGCGCTCGCCTGCGGTGCCTCGAGATTTTGCAGCGCAACGCCGACGTCTTGTTCAATCGGTGTCCGCTCGGCATCGAGGCGACAGGTGGTCCAGGTCGACGCATTTCTCGCGATGCAGGGCATGGCGGCGCTCTGGATTGCAAGTGAGTGCAGCGACGATGCAATGCCTTGCGTCTGTGACAAAGCGCCCAGCGAACTCTCGACGGTGAGCGGCGTGTGGCTCAGATTGCGAAGGCCGCTGATGGCTGAAACCATCGACTGCACCTGCTGCAATTCAGCGCGCAGCGTATTTACGGTTGCGACGAAATGGCCTTCGTTTGGGGCATCAAAGACGGTGACCTGGGCCGTCGCCGTCATCGAGGCCAGTAGCGGCAGACTGATGCCTAGCTTGAGCAGCATGTGCGCGTGTTTCATCGATTTTCCCGAAAGGCGCTGATGGCGCGTTGATCCGGGGCCAACCCGACGGTCTGGGCTGGCGCCGGGCTGGATGCGGCAGCGCTCACCGACTGCTGGCTGCCGCTTCTGACGATCAGCCAGAACGTGCTTCCGGCCACTGCACTTGCAGAAGTCAGCGCTGCGGCAATGCGCGGCATCTGCAGCGCCAGGATCAGAAGCGCACCTGACAGGACAGCGAGATCGAGCGTGTCGGCAAGCGGGTTGGTCTCGTCTGATATCGTCATCAGGTGAGAGAGATACGTGCCGTAGATGCTGGTCAGAAGCGCGACGCTTGCCGTCATCAGCGCCATCAGGATGATGTAGTTGAGTACCTTGTTGAGCCAGTTGGAAAAGAGATGCGCGGTCGGTTCAAAGGCGCGCAGGCCAACAAACAGCGGCCCGATGGCAAGCACCAGGGCCAAGGCAGTCTTGGCGAGGATGAAATAGCCGCCAACGATCATGAGGAGAATGCCGATGACGCAGGCCATCACTGCACCGGTTGCACAATCGACATAGCCCCCCGTTGGCAGTGCCGTGACGCCAAGGGCCAGATAGTGCGCAGCAATGCTTGCGCCCTGGGCCTCGAGATCGTCAAGCGCGCTGTATCCGCTTGCATTGCCGGCGGCAAAGAGTCCCGGCAGGCCGTCCATGAGCGAATTGGCCGCAGCGACAATCGTGGCCATGTATAGGCCGGCCGAGACGGCAAGCGTCAAGAACGTTCCTTGCACGGCGATGGCAAGCGCTGCATCCACGATCGATTCCGTGCGGCTGCCTCTTAAGGCGTCAAGGCCGCGCGTGACGATGCTCAACGAGAGTGCCACGAGAAGCGGTGGCGCAAGCAGGCCCGAGACGGTCCTGACACTATTGACCACGTAGGCGTTCAGCGCCGCATCAAGGCTCGTGCCGAGATAGGTGAACGGACCGTTCATGGCAGGCGCTGCCGGTTGGCCATTGCAGCTTCGAAGGGCGGCCACCAGTTGCCAAAATCATCGCCCACTCGCGCGCGGATCGAATCGAGGAGGCGTACGGATTCGGCGTTGGATGACAGCAGCGACAGCGCCCCGGGGCTTCCTGACAGGTCGAGCGCAGCGAGATAGGATCTGCCCCCTTGCTTGACGAGAAAGCGGCGATCGCCCGGTGCAAGACCGCGGATCAGATCAAATTCGGCTGGCGTGCATTTGAGACCACCGCAATAATCGTCGCGATGTCCAAGCGGGTTGGGCAAGAAGATGGTGGTCGCCGACTGCTCGATGATCGCCGCTGCATACGGGCTTTTTAGAAGATCGTGCGGCGACTGGGTATCGAAGATCCCGAGGCCATTTTGCTTGCGGATGGTCTTTTGCTTGTTCCTGACAAAGTCTGCAAAGAGCGGGTGGTCAAGCGCCTTCCAGAACTCGGTAATGACGTAGATCAGCCGCGATCCGTCCAGACCCGCTTCCATCTGATGAAGCAGCGCCAGCATGACGGGCGACATCAGCTGCTTCGACTCGAAAAATGCGGTCAGATCGAAGCCACGCAAGGATGCATTTGAGGCGATGGCATCGTCTGCCGTGTCGAACGCCCAGCCGAGGCTCGATCCCCTGCACCAGCGCCTCAAGCCCCGCGCCAGCTGACTCTCGCCTACAGGAATGTTCTCAAGCAGCACCGAGAGACGCCGGTCCTTCAGCGGAAAGCCAACGAGGGTCTCGATGGCCCTCTCAAGCGCACTTCTGGCACTTGCCGATAGCACGACGTCGTCGCTCAGCAGGCTTTCCACCCAGCGCACCATGAACGCCAGATTCTTGGCGTGCGGGTCCCACTGCAGCGGGTTGATCTGCGTTGGCGTGCCATGCTCGAAGACGGTGTAGCAAGCGCCAAGCGCGCGCAGGGCAATTTCGGCGCTGCGATCCTTGTCAAACAGCATCACGCGCGGCGAGTACTTCAGCGCCGAGGTCAGAAGAAAGAGTTCCAGCACCGTCTTGCCGCTACCGGTCTGACCGATGATGAGCGTATTGGCCGGGGCTTTTTCGAGGCTGGCATCGCTGTGTCGCGGCGTGTCGTGAAAATTGAACCAGACCGGTGCGCTCGACGGGCCCTTCAAGACAGTAACGGCTGCGCCCCAGGGGTTGCCCGTGGGTTTGCCAGCAACTTCCGAGTGCATGGGCGCGAGCGCGCAGAAATTTCTTGACGATAGATACGCCTGGCGCGGCCGGTGTTTCCAGTTGCCAGGAAGTTGCGCGAACCATGCGAGATCGGGAATCAGATCAATCACGGCGCTTTGAAAGCCGGCATCGGCCAGTCGCGCCCGGGTGGCTGAGATCCGCGCCGAAAGCTCTGAAGTCGAGTCAGCAAGAAGCGCGAGGCTGTAGTGGTATTCGCCGATCGCGAAGTTGCCACTCGCCACACCGTCAAGCGCGGCGCGAAGCTCCTCAATTTGAGATGTCGATGCATCGGCCGCCGAGATCAGCTGGTTTCGCTGCCGAAGTAGATAGCGCTCGGCGTCGAGCCTTGTGCAGGGCGAGAACGACTGCGTCTCGATGGCGTCAATGGCGCCGTCAAGGACGCCATCGAGCACGCCCGAATGCGTGCGTGCGGGATACTGCTTGAGATCGAGGACAGCTGCAAAGCGCGTTCGCGTCGCGCCTTCGATGACGATGCGGGCGTTGGCAAAACGCAAACGCGACGTCGAAAGTGCAGATTTGATCGTGCCTTGCGGCACGGGCTGGGCTTCGTCGATGCCGTTAAGAAGAAAGGCGTAGAGACGAAGTTGTGACGAGAACTTGACATGCGTCCTCTCGTATTCGGCAAGCCGGCAGGGCGTAAACGCGGCAAGTCCGCGTTCGAGCGATTGCGTCATTTCGCGAAAACGGGCAAGCCGAGCTGCGAGATCGTGTTTCGGCTCGAGCCGCGGCTTGATCGACTTGACGGGGTGCAGAGCCGATTTGAGCACCGCCGTGAGATACAGCTCGTGCACGTAAAGACCTTCTGCTTCAATGGTTTTGGCGTGTGCGGCCAGGATGTACGCCCGTGCGTCGGGTGCTTCGGGCGCCAAATCGGCCGCCAAAGGCAAAGGCGATTGGAGCCTTCTGCGGATGCGATGTGCCCAAAGCGCAATGCGCTCAAGTGCCATGCTCTGGACCGTCTGGCAGTACGAATCGTGGATATGCCTGATAAATTCAGGCGAGGCCGTGACAACACCCACGCCAAGCAGCTGCCAGCTCGCCTCCAGATCGCCATCGCCTGTGGTGATGACGCCGGGCTCAACCAGAAAGTGGAACGGAACGAATCGATCCGTCGCATATTCGTGCACTTGGCGAGCGACTGTCATGGTGGATCGGCGCGTCCAGTGGGTGTCGATGCGCAATAGAGGCGCGCCGGTCTTTTGCAGGCGCGAAGATGGCTGCCGAGCGTGCAAACGCGCAGCAGCATTTGCAAAAGACGCTGGTCGTCGATTGCCGTCATCCTGCGAAAGACAAGGATCAGCGGCGATGTCAGCGCAAGCGACCAGATCCAGGCGTAGATGCCGATGGCAAACGCTGCCCAGCAGGTGACAAGGGCGATGGGCGTGAATGCCGCCACCATCGGCAAGAGCGGCACGCCCAGGAGCAGCGCCGGGCGCGTGCAGCCGCGAAAGACCGGATCATCCATGGCTAGCCCAGCAACCAGTGGGCGATACTGGTTGCGCCACCGATGAACGCTGCGCCGAAGACGATATTGGCGACATCGGCCCACCGCGCCTGCTGGAAGATCAGCTTGTAGCCCACCCAGATGATCGCGATCGAGACGGCAACGACGGCGACACCTTGCATGACGGCGAGTACGTTTTGCAAGAGCGTCGTGACGTTGGAGAGCTGTTGCGCCTGCGTGCTAACGCATACCACGAGCAGATTCAGCGCGGCAATTCTTAAGGCAGTGGGTCTTGAGACAGACATGGCGAGCTCCGTGAGTAAGAGCTGCGAATGCTAGGCGCGGGTGTGGCGCGCGTGTTGCCAAAGAGCGCAACTCGATGCGCAGGGGACAATGGCGCGCCTTGCACAGGCACGCCCGCGACTTGCGCAGGGCAAGAAAGTGGCACTACGGCCTAGATTTTGGCGCGGCGTTGCGCCATGCTCACCGGATGGTGAAGACTTCTCGGGGGGAAGGCATGATGGCGTTCAAAGCTGTTCTGCTCTCGATTTTCGCAGTCACGATGACGAGCACGGCGACGCTCGCTCAGGCGGCGGACAGCAAGGAGAATCGCGACAAGCTCCTGTCCAATCCCGTGATTCGCCAGAACGTCCTTGAAGGCGCCGCGGATTCAGGCGTGATCGTCGAGCATCCCTGCGCGTCGATGGACTACGTCGCCCGTCCGACGGTTTTCATCTACGAGGCGCTGGATTTTGATGAGGAAGGTTTTGCCACCAAAGGAGCCTGGAAAGAGACCATCGACGCCAAAGGCTGCGGCATGACGCGGATTCTCAATGTCGCTGTGATCGTCGAGGGCCCGCGCAAGCTCCACTTCGCAACGATTTTTCCTGGCAACACCCATGCGGGGGTGAAGCTGCAGGAAGATACCCTTGACTACGCCATCGATGCAGCGCTGAAAGCCGGCGGCGCGCGTGAGAAGGACTGCAAGGTCCACTATATCAAGGACACGCAATACCTTGGGGATGACGGCCCGCCTGCGCCCACCACGACGCTTGCGCCCTGGCACGAGTTGTGGACCATCGAAACCTGCAAGTATGTCTATCTGGTGCCGATGAAATTTCGACCGACACCTGATCGCATCGACTTCAATGCCGACACTGCGTCAATCAAGATCGGGCCGCGCGGCGCCATCTAGAAATCCAGCGGCGTGCCCCTTGCGGCCCCCTGCTTCGTGCTCTGGGTCTAGGGGTTGGCTGCGGCCGCTGCGGCCTTGCGCTTGGCCCAGGCCTTCTTCATCGCAAGCGAGCGGGCGCTGGATTTGACCGCCTTCTTGGCCACCTTCTTCGCAGCACCGGGTTTGCGACCACGCTTTGATGCTGTCTTCTTTGCTGCAACCTTCTTTGTGGTGGTTTTCTTCGCGGCGCCTTTGCGGCCGACTTTTTTCGCTGCGAGCGTCTTCTTGCCGGGTCCGCGACCCTTGCGCTTGGTCGTGAACATCTCGACCACTTCTTCTGCGGCAAGACCGAAAGCCTTCATTGCGGAGGCCAGGTATTTGCGTACTTCCGCGATCTGCTTCATGCGCGCGTCGCGCTTGGATAGCTCCTGTTCAACCATCTGTTGCATCTTGGCAATTGAATCGGTACTCATCTTCGACAACTTCGCCATGGTCGCCATGGAATCTCCTCGATAGATATTTTTTGCAGCGCGTAGTGTAGTACTAAGCGTGAATATTTACTTGCTTCTGATCAAGAAAAGGTGCATCGAGGCGCTGGCTTACACGAGACTTACCCATCCGATGGTCGCGCCGCACCCGATAAACAACGCCTTGGGCATTCACTTTTTTCTGCACCATGTTGGGGCCGAGTCGCTGCCGGGCATCGTTTTATAAAATTGAAAGCTGTTCCATCGCTTGGCGGAGTGTGTTGGAATACCAGATCAATGCCCAGTTCATCACGCCGCCGCACAGATTCGTCCCTATGACCGATCTCCAAGAGTTGCTAGACCAAGCCTGGCATGAGATCTATATCGATTCGCATCGCGCGGGCGAGATCGGGCAACGCATTGCTGAAGCGACCCAAAGCGATCCGGCCTCGGCGATGCACGCCTATGGCTTGTTCCACGTCGCATTTGCCGAAGTGCGAATCGGTGATGCCGGCCGTGCCAGGGAAGCCAACAACCGCGCGAGGCTCGCATTTCAAGAATGCAATGACGCGCGTGGCCTGCTTCTTTGCGATGAGGTCGATGCGATTGGATTAAGGCGCGAATCGAACTATGTCGATGCCATGAAGGTGCATCTTGCAATTGCGGCGCGCGATGACGTCATGCGCGAGGATGTCGACATCTATATCAGCCACAATTCGCGGGCGATTACGCACGAGCTCATGGGGCATGCCGATGATGCACTGAATTACTACTATCGATCGCTCGAAGTCGCCGAGCGCCTTCGCTCACCGGGACCGCGCATTACCGCCATGAGCAATCTTGGCGGCTACCATCATCAGCTCTTCAACTTCGAGGACGCCCTGCATTTTGGTGAGCAGGCATTTGCGGCCGTGCAGGAGGTCAACGACCCGACTGGTCTTGCCGTGTCGGGGGTCGAGCTTCTCGAGGTCTATTTCGCACTGAACCAGTTTCAGAAAGCGCACGAGATGGCGATTTTCCTGAAGGACAAGCTTTCGTCCGAAGGCACTGACGTCCTCTCGCACATCAGTGCACCGCTCGCCCTTGGCTTCGTTGGCGCCAAGGATTACGCCAGTGCCCAGGTGCTGCTCAATCGCGGTCCATCGCAACTCATCGCCGATGGTGATGGCATTGCCTTTTGGGCGTGGGTGCAAGCGCTTTGCTACCAGGGCCAAGGCGAGTTTGCGCGGGCACGAGAACTGGTCGAGCGCACGCTGTCAGAGCGCGCCGACAGCGACCACTACGACTTGCCCTACACCATGATGCGGCTCTACGAAGTTGCTGCCGATTGCAGCGAGGCGCTTGACGATACGGCCGCGGCCCTGGCCTATACCAAGCGCTCGCGCGCCCTCTACGAAAAGCTGGTGTTGCTGGGCGCCAAGGCGCGCCAGGTCGCCTTGCAGGTACGTCACGAGGTCCTCGAAGCGAAACAGGCGCAGCTTGCCGCCGAGCACGAACGCGAACGCCTTGAAAAACTCAACGCAGCGCTGCAGGCACAAATTGCCGAGACCAATCTGCTGCACGCGCAACTGCGTGAACTGGCCGTGCGCGATAGCCTGACCGGACTGAATAACCGGCGCTATCTGTTCGAAGCTGCGCCAAGCGCGCTTGAACTCTCCCGCCGCCGCAACGCGCCGCTTTGCGTTGCGATGCTCGATCTTGACCACTTCAAGCGCGTCAACGACGAGCACGGTCACCAACTCGGCGACGAGGTGCTGCAGCGCTTTTCGCAGCTTCTGAGCGAGCGCTTGCGGCGCAGCGACATCATCTGCCGCTATGGCGGCGAGGAATTCGTGGTTGTCATGCCTGACGTCCAGGCGCATGAAGCGAGCATCATCCTGACATCGCTGCAGGGCGCCTTTGCCCGGGTCAAGGTGCAAAGCGTGAAAGGCGAACTCTACGGCTTGTGCTTTTCAGCGGGGGTTGCCCAATTTGCTGTCGATGGTTTTTCCTTCGAGTCGCTGTTGCAGGTCGCAGACAAATGTCTCTATCACGCGAAGAATTCCGGGCGGGCGCGCATCGACCTTGCAACCGGTCTCAAGCCGGACGCGCGCCAGGCCTAGCAGGCGGCGTTCAGCTCACCCGATCTAGCGGTAGGGGGAGACCAGAACGCCAAAAAGCCCAGCCGGGCGTGCGCCCTGCAAAGCTTCGGACTGCCTGGGTACCAAAAAGAAATTGCGCTGCGCGGTGAGCCAGTTTGCGCGCCGGGCGACATTTCTTGGGTGGCCAGCGCCACCGAAATGAAAGAGCTTCTTCATCGCATACCTCGAATTCTCCGGCGCATGCGCGCCGGACAGATGCCGCCTTCGCTATGGAGCCCAGCGGCACGAGTGGGAATGAAGGAAGAGGTGTGAAGTCGAAAGTGACGTTGACTTCGAACACTTCGTCCCGCCAGGTCAGCGGGACGGCAAGACGAGTTGGCCGGCGCGCTGACTTACTGCAAAGAGCGTTTAGGGCAACTGTCCATGTGGGAACCACGAGTTTTGGTGAATTGATTGTTGCGCTGCATGGCCGGGGTGTCAAGACATATTGGCCGCGCTGCGGCAGAATCGCCTACCGTAGAGACCCCATTTGCTGATCTTAGGCGCGGCATTTGCGACGATTGCTGCCAAACTCGCATGGCTTTGGCGAACAAGCAGTTGGTGAGATCACGAATACAACAATTTCTTGCGTCATGTCACGCTGTGGCAACGCTAATGCGGCTAAGGTCCGTTGCGTGCAGGTCTTCTGATCGAGCGATGAAACTTGTCTTGCATGGAAAGTAACTCCCTGGTGCCGGCCGCGCTGACGGCAACCCTGAAGTCGCCCGACACGGCGGCGCTTCGTGCCATTGCAATCTACGAGGCATGCAAGGGGGTGTTGGTGGTCGCGGCAGGAACCGGACTGATGTTCTTCCTGCACCACAACCTTGTCATCAGCATGGTCGATCTGATCCGGCACATGCGCCTTGATCCTGCGAGCCGCGTGCCGCATTTCCTCGTCGAGTTCGCCAAGAGCGCGCAGGGCATCGATCCGCGACTGATTGCAGGACTTGCGATCCTCTATGCGGCGATCCGATTTGCGGAGGCCTACGGCCTCTGGTTTGATCGGGCGTGGGGCGAATGGATCGGCGCCCTGTCCGGGGGGATTTATTTGCCCTTTGAAGCCAATGAGGCAATTTTTCATCCGAGCTGGCTGCATTCCATTCTTCTGGCCGGCAACCTTCTGATCGTGCTGTTCCTCGTGTTTCACCTGTGGAAACGCAAGCACCACGCCTACCGCATGCCGCTCAACTAAGGCCGCCATGCGCAGCTTGCCGGGAGCAAGCGCGAGAGAAGGTTGTGATTTATTTGGCAGATCAGCACACGAAATTGCCAAAAATCCCCCAAAGGGACCATTGATGGGGTAACTTCCGGGTACAAGCAGGGTCTACTGGGTATATCTGCTCACTTTGCCGGAGCGCCATGAAGGTTCTTGTTGCTGACGATAACGCCGATACGGCGGACTCCATCAGTGCATTTCTGGAAATTTTCGGCCACGAGGTCTGCACTGCCTATGACGGCGAAGAAGCCTGTCGGCTCGCCGACTCGTTTCATCCTGAAGCCGCGGTGCTCGACATTCGCATGCCGGGCAAGGATGGCTTTGCAGTGGCGCAGTGGCTGCGCGATGGGCAGACCTTGCACGCGGGCTGCCTGATCGCGGTTTCAGGCGAAACGGCTTACTCGCTGGCGTTGAAGACGCGAAAGCGCGAGTTCGATCATTTTCTTTCCAAGCCGGCCTCGCCTTACGATATCGTCGCCTTGCTCTCGACGTGCACCGAGGACTAAGCCTTAGGCCTTGAGCTGCGTCTCGATTAGGCGATCGAGCGCAGCAAAATCCGGCTCGCCAACGTAGCGCGCGATGATGTCGCCCTTCTTGTCGAGCACGAAGGTGGTCGGCGTCGCATCAACATCGCCAAACTTCCTGGCCGCTTCGCCCTTGGCATCGAAGGTGACAGGAAAAGGCAGCTTTCGCGAGCTGGCGTAGTCCACGATGTAGGCTGGCGCGTCGTACTGCATGGCGACCGCAACCAATTCAAGGCCCTGGCCATGGTAATGCTCGTAGGTTGCGACCATCTTGGGCATCTCATGGACGCAAATGCTGCAACTCGTGGCCCAGAAATTCACCAGGACTACCTGGCCCTTGAGTTCGGCAAGGCTGATGCGCTTGCCTTCAATCGAGGTCAAGGCAAGGTCTGGCGCGTGCTGGTCGCGCAAAAGGAAGCTCGCAGCGCCAGCAAGCATCGCGATCGCAGCGGCAAGCGCGATCAAGGTGGTGCTTTTGCGCGATCCGAACTGGGGGTCTGAACTCATGGCACTGATTATAGGCGGCGCAGGCCGTGCCTGCTCAAGCTGATTCGGGCGCAAGAAAGGCCGGCCACAGGCTCTCGACACCGTGGATCTGTGCCTTGACGGCATAGTCAAAGAGCGCAATCTGCGCGTGCATGGCTTCGGCGATGCGGCTTGCCGCGTCTGCGGGTTCGAGCGAAATGAAAGCGTCGGCTTCGCCATAGGCGAGCGAAATCTTCATGCCGGCCTTGCGCGCGATGTGCATCATGGCCTTGTTCTGGCTCAGGCAGTGCATGAAGAGAATGTTGATTCCGGCGTTGCGCGCATGCGTTGCAGCACGCACGAAAAGCGCCGTGCCGATGCCCTTGCCGCGTCCGTTTTCTGCAACCGAGAGGCCGAACTCCGCAGAGCGCGAGGTGGCATCCGAGCCCGTCGCATCGGGCATGTGGGCGAAGTGACCCGCCGCAACAACGTCAAGGCGATGGTCGAAAACACCGAAGACCCGATCGCGCTCGAGGTTGATGCCGGCGACATAGTGCTCGATAACGGCATCGCCTAAGGGCCCGCCGAAGCGCAGATAGCGGTCTTCCTTGCCCAAGGCGAGAAGGTGGGCGAGCAGTTTTGGGCGGTCGGCCTCGCTTAGCTCCTTGATCGGGATGGAATTCAAGCGCGCCGCGTCCAGGCGTTGTTTGATCTGTTCGTCGAGGGACATGGTCGGTTTTGTTGCAGTGCAATATTACCCGATTCGGGCAGTTGTGCGCGGGATTCCGGGGGTGTTTATCAGCATATGGCGACAAGAAGGGTAACGAATGCGCATCGCTGCGCTTCTCGTCAGCGGTGCTTGGCGCGGCACCGACTGCCCGCCGTGGGCCGGGCGGTCCTGGGGAAGCTGCGCTACCAGGCGGCAGGCGGCCTTTTCAGGAAGAAGATCTGTTTGCCGTCGACCGTGATGTAGTTGCCGCGCTGCAATTCCTTGAAGACGCGGCTCACCATCTCGCGCGACGAGCCGACGCGATCGGCAATGTCTTGCTGGGTCAGGCGCTCGCGCACAACGAGCTGGCCGTCAACCGTCACCGCATGCGCCAGCAGAAGTCTGACGACGCGGCCATAGACATCTTCAAGCGCGAGGCCCTTGACGTTTTCGGTCGAGTGCCGCACGAGGCGGATCAGTTTCTTGATCAGGTTAAGGGCGAAGTCCGGATGCTGGGAGACGAACTTTCTCAGGCTCTCGCCTTGCACCACCGAGCAGGTCGTGGGCTCAAGCGTCATGACTGATGCCGAGCGCACGCCGCCATCGAGCGCGAGCTCACCCAGATATTCGCCGGCGCCAAGAATATTGAACACGACTTCCTTGCCGCCCGGGCTCACCGAGTAAGCCTTCACTTTTCCGGACAATATGATGTACAGCGAGTCGCCCGGATCACCCTCGTTGAGGATGATGGCGCGCGCAGGGAAATTGCGGATTTGACCGGTCCCGGAAATCTTGCGCAGCAAATCGGAGTCAAGCGGGGTCGCTGGGGCTTCTGAGGGATCAGGCGGCATGGCTTGGGCGCAGGTGGGGCTTTCAGGAATCGTGCACAGTCTATACGCGCAGCGTGAAAAGTTCACATTCTTTGCACGAGGTCTAGCTCGCCAGTTGCGAGATTGACGATTCCTTTGCGCCAGGTTGTGCCCCACGCCCCTGAAGCACGAGTGCGCGGCGGCGCTCGAATTCCGCGCCAAGCTGGCCGAAAAGCGTAATCGCCCGTTCCGTCTCCGCCGGTCGTGGCTCATCGGGCGCAATCTCAGCGATCTCGACTAAGGCGCGCGCTTCCTCATAGGGCATGCGCATGTCCTGCGCCAGCTTTTGCGCGCGCCGAAACGACGCGATGGCATCGTCAATGCGTTGCTCGCGCGCCTCCAGCAGACCCTTCAGAAGGTGCGCGCGCGGACGCACGTTCCAGAAGATCCTGGCGAGCCGGCGCACGATGGCAACGCCGCGCCTGGCCTTCCCGATCAGGTCGCCACGGGCATCGAACTCGGCCGCTGACGCCGTGCCAAGCACGCGCAGGTAGACCTCGACCGCCGAGGCCGCATAGTCGGCCCAGTGGTAACCGGTTGGCGGCTGGCGCGAGACGTGGGCGATGACCTCGTCGGCTGCAGCAATGGCGTCCTGGTAGCGCCGCTGGCGCAGACGCGTCATGGCGAGCGCGCGGGCCTTGTCGATCAGTGTCCCGCCATCGGTTGGAGGTGTCGCAATGGCAAGCGCAGCGTCGAGTGCCGCTTGAGCCGCTTCGGCGTCGCCCACGCCAACGGCCGTGTCGACCTCGTCGAGATAGCTCCAGCAGATGATCTGCTGATTGCCGTTGCGCGTGGCCAGCCGCCGCGCGTTTTGCCACGCGTTGGGCGCCGCAAGAAAATTGCCTTCGCAGAGATTGACGGTGGCGCGCACCACCCAGGCTTCGGCCTCGAGGTTGTAATCGCCAATTTCCTGGATCAGCGCCATGGTCTTGAGGTTGGAGGCTTTGGCGTCTAGCCAGTTGCCGCGCTGCGCTTCAAGCAGCGCCTGGATATGGCAGACGTAGGCGGCGGCAACGTAATGGCTTTGCTGCTGGGCCATGGCCATGGCGCGCCTCGCGTACCAGTCGGCCCAGCTTTGCCGGCCCATCAGGCCTGCGATCACCGCGACCATGACCAGAATGCGCGCGAGGCCGGGGGAGGGACCGGCCTCTTCGCCAACGTTAAGGCCGCGCACGGTCAGATAGGCCAATACCGGCGCAGGCTCGCCGTCGAGATAGTAGATCTGCGCGAGCGTGGTGTAGCAATTGACGGCTTCCTCGCGCCGCACCTGCTCGGCAATACGCCGTCCAAGAAAGCGCTCGGGAAGGATGCGGTGGGCGAGCTGCACGAGTGCTGCAGCCAGAAGCGCGCGCTGCGCCTGGCTGGTGCCCATCGGCACGCGGCGGTCGAGCTCGACCAGGGCATTTTCGATGTGCACGCGGCTTTGCTTCAGATCGCCCAGGAAATACCAGGCGGTGCCCAGGCCCTTTTCCCACAGGGCGTGGCGCACGGCGTCGCGCCCGAGCCCGCCGGACTGTGCGAGCCGCATCAGCTTGTCGAAGAAAAGCTGCGCTTCCTTGAAGGCCCCGGCCCGTAACGCCTGCTGGCCTGCACGTTCGTAATAGGAGGCTGCGCGCTCGGCGACTTCGGCGCGCTCCCAGTGATAGGCAAGCAGCGCAAAATGCGGCGCCAGGTCGGCCTGGTAGGCCTTCTCGTGCCATTCGGCAACAGCACGGTGCAGCGGCTGGCGCTGCGCGAGCGGCATCAGGTCGTAGGTGACTTCCTGCGTGATGACGTGCTTGAAACGATAGGCAAGCTCGGTATCACCAAAGTCGAGCTCGGTCAGATCGAGTTCGGCGAGCACCGCGAGGTGAGCCGCAATGTGTTCGCGCTCATTCTCAATGGGGTGGGTGTCAATCAGGGCGCGCGACAAGAACGTGCGCCCGAAAACCGCGCCGATCTTCAGGCACAACTGCTGGTTGGCCGTGAGCCGATCAAGCCGGCTCAGGATCACGCCTTCGACCGTGGTCGGCAACCCGAGCAGATCGAGATCACCCACGGTGCATTGGCCATCGGTCACGGCGATCGCGCCCGAATCGACCATGGCGCGAATCAGCTCCTCGCAAAAAAACGGGTGTCCGGATACGCGCTCCTGGGCGAAGCGGGCCAGCGCTTCGGGCACCTGGGCTACCCCCAGGCGCCTTTGGATCAAGGCCACGGTCTGCTCAAGCGAGAGGCTCTCAAGGCGCAGCCGCTCGCACGAGGGCAAGTCGATCAGGCGGCGGTAGTTGGGGTCAGACTGCGCCGATTCGGGCCGGCTGGTGATGACGGTCAATAGCGGCCGTACGCTTTTGAGCACGCTAAAGAGCAGCGACCACGAACTCGAATCAAGCCAGTGCGCGTCTTCGACGATGAGCAGCGAAGGGGCTTTCTCGCTTGCGTCAAGCAACAGGCGCGTGAGCAGATGCACGGTATTGTCAGCGCGCACGTCGCCTGTCATCTCGCGCGTCAATTCGTTGTCGGCAAATTGCATCGGCAAGACGCTCGATAGCAGCGGCATGAGACGCTCGACCTCGGGCACGCGCTCGAGGTACTGTGCAATGCGCTCGCGCGCCGTGACCAGATCGGCATCGCCTGCGACGCCCAGCAGCTGCGCGAAGACGCCGCGCCAGGCGTAGTAGGCAGTCGAGCGCTCGATCGAATCGGCCGCCGCGACAAAGGTCCTGACTTCGAGCGCCGCTGCTGGCTTTCCGAGCGCGGCAACCAGCGTCGACTTGCCAAGGCCCGCTTCGGCTTCGACAAGCACGGTGCTGTTGCGCCGGTCCTGGGCGAGTGCAATCAGGCGTGCATTCAGATACTCCTGCTCGAGCACGCGTCCGATCAGGGCCGCTTCAACGCGGCGGCGCGGCTGCGTTTTCGAGATCGCCCGAAAAACCGGCACGGGCTGCGGCTTCCACTTGAGGGTAATCGGCGGCAGCGCCTCGAAGTCGACGCGCCCGCGCACCGCCTCGACCGTGACGTCGTCGCAGGCGACATAGCTGCGCGTGGCCTGCATCAGGCGCGCAGCGAGGTTGATGACCGGGCCGCGCAGCACGTACTCGCGGCGCAGGTCGCTGCCCACCGGGCCGCAAAAGCAGCGCCCGGTGGCAATGCCGATGCCGCAGGTCAAAGCGTGCGCCTCGAGCGTGGCCTGCACGGCCCAGGCCGCAAACACTGCGCGCTGGGCGTCATCTTCATGCGCGCGTGGCGGCAGGCCAAACACGACCATCAGCAATATGCCCTTGTCGTCGACATCGAGCTTGATCGTGCCCTCAAAGCGTTCCACCGCCTCCTGGATGGCCAGCACGCTCTGGTGGGTCTGGGCCACGCTTTTCGGATCGCGATGATCAAGCGTTGGCAAATCGACCATCATCACCGTCACAGTGCGCAATTCGGCGAGCCATTCGGGCTCGGGCGCGATCATGCGATGCAACACCGCCGGCGGCAGAAACGGCCGCAGCAGTTCCGCTTCGTTATCGAGCGCATGGCGCGCGGGCGCGGGGATCTGCGGCAGGGGTGCCTTGACCTGGCTGATGGCGAAGTGACCCAAGGCGATCGGTGTCGCCTGACAGCGCTCACCCAAAAGCGAGAAGGCATGTTGCGAGACCGCGACATCGCCACTTTTGGCGATGCGCTCGGCACGAACGCCATCGCGCAGCGCCTCGCCGGTTGCAATCAATTCCCAGCGGCCATTCAAGCCGCCGGCAAAGGTCACCGTCAGCGGCCCGGCGCCAATGCCAATGCGCGTTGCAAACTCTTCACCATAGCCTGCCCTGCGGCCGTTGAGCCTGGCCTGCACGGCAAGACCGGCCTGCACTGAACGCAGCACCGCATCGCCTAGCGGCTCGCCCGCCTGCTGCGGCCAGAAGCAGAAAAACCCATCCCCGGCGACATACAGCACGTCGCCGCCATAGTCGTTGACGACTTCGACGAGATCGGCGAAATAGCCGTTAAGCGCGGCGGTCAGCTCTTCAAGACCTTTTCTGCCGGCGCGGTGAAAGGTGTCGACAAGGCCGGTGAACCCCTGCAGGTCGCTGATCATGACGGCCGCGGGCATGGCGCTCGCCTCGTGCGCGGTAAAAGGCTGACCGTTGGCAAGACGCTGCCAGAGCAGATGCGGCACGTAGCTCGAAAGCGCGTGCGCCATTAACCGCTCGCTCGTCTGGAGGGCCCGATTCCAGTGGCCGGTCTTGCCGCGCCCGTATGGCACTGCATCGAATCTCCCTTGACGCGCCGTCGTTTCCTGGCCAGCCTTCGCGCAAGCACCTGCGAACCCCCTGCGCGACGCTTCTGCAGCATGCACGTATTAGGGAATATTCACGTTGTGCAGCGCGCTCGCGATTCGTAACATAGCACGCGGCACCGGACAATTCCGCCGCATGACTTTAGGAACAGGGCACTTAGTCTCTTATGCACGACACGCGAATAACGCCTGACACCCAGGCCTATCCCAGCGCGCCCGCCGCCGCGAGCGCAGTCGAAAACGTGATGCAGGGCTTGAACCTTTTCCTGCGCTTAAAGAGCCCCGCGCAAATGCCGGCATTGCTGGCCACGGTGGCAGGACAGATGTCGACCGTGCGCGAGGCCCTGGGCGGACTTCACTACGTCCACTTCGCGCGCTTTGTGCCGACCCCGGATGGCTCGATGCTGCTTGTCATTACCGAGTTCGATGGCGACCTGCGCTCCTACATCATGGATTTCGTGGCGGTGATGGGCGATGTTTTCACCGCCATCCTCGAATTTGTCGCGGGCGCGCCGCCGCTGCCGGTGTCGAGCTATCCCGACGAATTCTGGCAATTCATCCAGGCCAACAACCTCGCGAAGGCGCAGCCCTGGTCGGCCTATGGCCGCGCTACGGTGATCGACATCATTGGCAGCCGCCGCACATTGCCACCGGCGCCTGCGCCGGCAATTGTGCCGCCCCCCGAAGTCGATCTGAAGGATATCCAGGCAAACGTCGTGCGCGGCTTTCGAGCCGAGGCCGCGCGCCATTTCGCGCTGGCATTTACCGATGCGCAAAAGGCGCGCGGCTTTATTGGCGCGCTCACCGATGACAGCCCCGGCCCCAAGATTTCAGCGGCCAGCCCGTGGCACGATGCCAGGCCCACGCGCTGCCTGACCGTGGGCCTAACCCACGATGGCTTGGGCGCGCTTGGCGTAGCCGATGCGACGCTCGCGCTGTTTACGCAGGCGTATCGGGAGGGACCGGTTGTGCGCGCGAGCCAGCTTGGCGATAGCGGCACCAATGCGCCTTCGAACTGGACCTTCAATCCGCCAGGCGCGGTGATTCATGCGCTCTTGTCCCTTTTCGCAGCGCCGGGACATCTGCATGTCCTCAACGACACCACGGCCGAGCTCAAGCCGCTTTTCGAGGCTTTTGGCGTGACGCTGGTCTCCACCGATGACGCCAAAGCGCTGCCCAAGGACGAAGTCCATTTCGGCTACAGGGATTCGATCGGCCAGCCGCGCATCGCCGGCGTGCCATCGAAGGGGCGTCCGGATATGCAGCCCGAGGCCTCGCCGGGTGAATTTCTGCTCGGTTGCGGCTACATCAACCAGTACGGCGGCAATTTCCTTGGCAATTTGCCCGCGGCACTGGGCAACAACGCCACCTACGCTGCCGTGCGCGTACTCGAGCAGGACGTGGCTGGCTTCGAGACGCTTCTGACTGAAGTCAGCGCGCGCTTTGGTGTCGATCGCGAGTGGGTGGCAGCCAAACTGATGGGCCGCTGGCGCAACGGCGAGCCGCTCATCCTGAGTCCCGAGGCACCGCGCAACACCATGGCGTTCGATCACTTGAATAACTTCGACTTCGCACCGAACGCGGCCAACAGCACCTATTTCGATGACTTCGACGGCAGCCGCTGCCCGATCGGCGCGCACATTCGCAGGCTCAATCCGCGTGGCGCCCTGGTCACCGGCAAGCCGCACAGTCGCCGCCTGATCCGCCGCGGCATGGCCTACGGCAGCAAGTTCGACGCCGGTGCGGATCCTGCCGAGAATCCTGCCGAGAAGCGCGGCCTTTTCGGTCTTTTCATCTGTGGCGATCTGGAGATGCAGTTCGAGTTCATGCTCAACGTCTGGGCCAACAAGAACATCGCAACCACCGGCGAGATCAATGGCAGCGACCCGATCCTCTCGTCAAGTGGTGGCACCTTCTCGATTCCTGTGATCGGACGGCCCTTGCCGATTTCGTTTTACGTGCCGCAGCTGGTCACGACCAAGGGCGCGCTCTATATCCTGATGCCCGGCTTGTCGGGGCTGCGCGCGCTCGCGTCCAATGCGTTTTCCGGGTCACCCTGATGGCATTTGACGTCACTGCCTTCAATCCTCACGATCCGGCGTTTCTCGCCGATCCGTACGCGGTCTACGCGCAGTTCAGAAAAGAGGCACCGGTTGCCAAGGTTGCGCCTTACGGCAGCTATTGGGTCTTTCGCCATGAGGACGTCAAGACCGTCCTCACCGCGACCGATCTCTTTCTGAAGAGTCCCCCCGCACAAAACGCGCAGGCGCCGGTAAAAACCGTGCTCTCGACATTGCCGCCTGGCGTGTTCTCGATGGACCCGCCGCGCCACAACGTGGTCCGGCCGATTCTTGACGGACTCTTTGCAAGCGCGATTACCCAGGCGCCTGCACTCGCAAGCCAGAAGGCCGGCCTTCTGATCGCCAATGCGCGGGTGTCGCGCCGCATTGAGCTCGTCGCAGATTTTGCAACGCCGCTTCCGGCGAGCGTCCTGCTCTCGGTGCTTGGCATTCCGGGAGCGGATAGCCAGGCCGTGTCGACGTGGGTCGGCGGTGCTCTTGCCGGCCATGACATCACCGCATCGGCAAGCGCCAAGGGCATGGCCGGCACCTGCGCCTTGGCTTTGGGCGCTTACTTTCAGGCGCTCATGCGCCTGTGCCCGGCGCATGCCGAACTCACGGGCATGGTGCCCTCCATGGCGAGAGCCGGATTAGGCGCCGGCATGTCATTTGAAGAAGCCCAGCAAAGTGCGGTGAACCTTGTGATTGCGGGCTATCTGTCGACGACCTTTCTGATTTGTTCAGGGGTGCTCAATCTGATCAAGACGCCAGGCATGTGGCAGGCATTGCGCGAGGCGCCGCAGAAGATTCCGGTTGCGATCGAAGAGATGATGCGTTTTGACGCCCCGGCGCAACTGGTTGACCGCTATGCGGCCGCTGACACTGAGCTTGCTGGCGTCGCGCTCAAGGCAGGCGATGCCGTCACGGCGGTGCTGGGTTCGGCCAATCGCGATTCAGCTGCGTTTCCGAACGCCGATACCTTCGATATCGAGCGCAGCCCAAACGAGCACGTCGCGTTTGGCAGCGGCATTCACTATTGCCTTGGCGCCCCGCTCGCGAGGCTTGTCGCACCCGTGGCTATCGAGGCACTGCTCGAGGCTTTCCCCTCGCTGACCCTGGCCGGACTTCCGCAATGGCAAACCGATCCCTACCTGCGTGCGCTGGCGAGCCTGCCGTTGGCCATTGGGTAGAGGATCCCGACCGTTTTGCGCGAGGAAGATCGGGCGACGTCCGCCCGTGCAGGGACGATCAGGCGATGCGTTCCTGAAGGTCGTACCAATCCAGTTTTCGTGTCGTCAACATCGCCGCGGCGAGAAGAACGAAGAGAAGCCCCGAGCCCAGCACCAGCGCATTGTCCTCAGAACTCAGCAGTCCGAAAAGACAGCCGTACAGAATGCTCAGGCCGACGCCAAAGCTCGCACCGCGGGCGATGCCGCCGAGGATTCCAGCCAGGTACACCGTGATGAGCAGGGTGCTGGCGCTTGCAGCGATCAGGTACGCGAGCCAGAACTCGAGATGCTCAGATATGCTGATGAGCAGGAGAAAAAAGATGGCGATGGCAAGGCCAACGAGAAGATATTGCGCCGGATGAATTCGCAGGCGCTTGACCAGTTCGAAGAGAAGGAACGCCGAAAAAATCAGGGCGACAAAAAGAAATCCATACTTGATCGCTCGATTCGAAAGAGAATAGATGTTGATCGGCTCGATGAAGTGCACCTCGATGGCCTGCTCTTCGGCAAGGCCATTGCACTGCACGCCAATGAGGCAGTTCAGCATGTCCGACTGCGATGAGGTCGCAAGACCGCTCACTTCCCAGCCGGCTGCAAATCCAATTTTCGAAATGTGAGTGGATTGAGGGCTTGGAAGGAATGCCCCTGTGAAGCTCGGATTCGGCCATGCGGACTCGAGACTCACCTGAGTCGATTCGCCGTAGGGCACAAATCCGAATGACTCGGTCCCGCGCAGACTAATTCGCATGGAAAATGGCATCGGCGTGGCACCGGTGAGCCACTCGAGAGGGATTGCCGCATGAATGCAGTCGTCGACTCGTCCTATGCCACTGCCACGCTCGAAGACCAAGTCATGTCCGTCGAGCGTCGCGATGGGCTTGCTGACAAGCCCTCTTGGGTCTGTTAGCGGAACGATGAGTGAGGGAGTGCCCGGCAGAATTCTGGAGTTGGGGTGTTGGCGAGAATACGGAAGCACAGCCGGGACGCTAAATGCGCCGGCTTCGTTGGCGCGCCACTCGTACACCAGCGCGCGAAACAGCCCGCGATGCTTCCAGTCGATCGTGGCGTCGCCGTTAACAGAGAGTTCGGTCGGAAAATAGACGAGTTGATGATCAAGACGCTTGAGCACGGTTCTCTTGACCTGGTGCTTTTCGTCGTACTCGTCCTGGTCGTATTCCTCTGCGTAGGGGATTACGAGTATCGGGCTGCCGGTGCGCTGCGCTCCCGAGTAGCTGGAAGAAATCTCTGCACTGGCTTCGGTCTGACGCTGCTGTCTCTCGGCGACGACACCGCCGACAAGGTTGATGACGATGATCATCGAAAATGAGAGCGCGACAACGACGGCGGCCTTTGCAAGCAGGGGGTTTTTCATGAGAGCTTTCCGATTGATCGATGCTCAATCGTAGAAAGCTCATGCGAATTTTGTGTGAAGCGAGCATGAAGTCGTGTGAAGGCCTTCGCCTCGGACCGCAACGCAATGGAGTGGGCCAGCCGGATCGCTCGTGCGTTGGCGCGAGGCAAACTGCAAAAACCGCCAAAGTGGGGAGCGATGTTGCCATTGCCAAGTGGCTGCAGCCAGTCGGCGATATGAGCACGTGCCAACCTGCGTCACTCGGAAATCTGACCAGCTTTACCGCTGTTTCAGGGCGTTATGAGACGCACGATGAGCATTCTCAACGATCGCCCCGCAACAATTGCATCAGGTCATCGGTACGCCATTCAAATATCCGCCGCGCCGCGAGCCGATTCAAACCGATCCTTGCTGGCACACTTTTTTTGTGGACCCGATGCCCTTCTAAGTACTACCTCACCGTTGCGACCCACTGAAAATTCGACTGCGCTGCCCGGTGCCAACCCAAGTGCGTCGCGGATCCGCTTGGGAAGGGTCACCTGGCCCTTGCTCGTAAGTGTCGACACCGTCGTGCCCCGATGAATGTGTTACCAGAGAAATTGTTGTAATACTCGAGTCCGTGACTAGCAACTCGGACAAAGCGGAATTTGGCCGAATTGCGCAAAAGCGTCCTTGCTCGGATGCCAAACCTGCGAGCGCAGTCAACCTTCCGGTTCGTGCACTGCGCCACGCAACGACCATGAGCGCGTCAGGTTTGGCGCAGCCGAAAGAGCGCGACGGTGCCGCCGCTTTCCCGGCTCGCGAGCGAAACTGTACCGCCATGCAGCTTGGCAACTTCCTTGACGAAAGGGAGTCCCAAGCCCGTGCTTTTCCTTCCCGAATGGGGTCGTGCCAGAGAATAGAAGCGATCAAACACGCGATCAATTGCGTAGTCCGGTATGCCGACACCTTCATCGACCACCTGAATCTCGATGAATTCGTGGGTCTCGGCAAAAAAGACCAGGATCTCACGTCCTTCTGGCGAGAAATCAATCGCATTTTCGAGCAGATTGCGGATCGCCTGGCGCACCAGAAAGGGGTCGCCATGCGTCGCGCCGGCCTCTCCCAGGACCCGAATCCGAAGTTTCTGGAGTTCGATGCCTGCACCCAGTTCGGATAGAACATCTTGGATCAACGATGGCAGCTCGATGGGCTGTGGTGATTCAACAAAATGGAGCTGTTCCACCCGGGCGAGCTCAAGCAGGCGTTCGGCGATGATGCGAATGCGCTCGGCCTGATCGCGAATACTGGCTGCGAATCGTTCCCGGTCTGCTGCCGGCACGTCGTCAGAGAGAAATTCGGCGGCGCCCCGGATCGCCGCCACAGGGCTTTTCAGTTCGTGAGTCAAGGCATGGATGTATTGCTCGACGTAGAGCTTGCCGTCGAGCTTGTCGCGCATGCCCTCCAGTGCCTGGCCCAGCTCGGCAATTTCGCGATTCATGGTGGGCGGCAGGGGCTGGCGCGACCCGCCAGAGACATCACGCGCGTAGCGGCGCAGCCGCTCGATCGAGCGCGTCAGTCGCCACGCGAAAAAGACGCCAATTGCTGCTGCACTGAGCAGAAGCACGATGCCTTGTGTACGTACTGTCGCTTCTGCACGGTTGATGAAGGGGGCAATGGTGGAGTCCGGTTTGGCGACGGTGAGAACACCGATAATCCGGTCGTGATCAAGGATCGGTGCTGCGACATGCATCACCGCGGAGTCGCGGTCCTTCGGATCGGTGGCGGTGCTGCGCGCGCCATATTTTCCGCGAAGCGCGAGATAGACGTCATTCCAGCGCGAAAAGTCCTGCCCGAGATCCCGATTGGCGGAGTCGTACACGACAATCCCTCGCGCATCGGTGACGTAGACGCGGTAGTCAAGCGTCGTTTTGTGCAGCCCCCAGATCGGGGCATCGACGCTGCGCTGCGTGTAGGCCTTCACGGCCTGGGAGAATGGCCCGTCGCCGATGTGTCCGGAGCTCAAATCGGGCGCTGCGAGTTCGGCCAGAATGTTGGACGTGTCGACCAGCGTTTCTTCCACCGACTGGGTCACGCCAGGCTTGATGTCGTGAACGAACACGGAAAGGAAGAAATACGAGGCGAGACCAACGATCAGAAAATAGCTCAGCGCAATCTGGGTCGAAATCTTCACTGCTTGCGCTTCCAGGAATATCCGATGCCCCGGTGTGTTTCGATCGGATCATCTCCGCCGAGCAATTCGCGCAGCTTGGCACGAAGCGTTTTCACGTGTGCATCGACCGTGCGCTCCATGCTGTGATCGGGAGCGACCCAGATGCGCTGCATGAGGGCGTCGCGGCTGAAAATGTGATCGGGATGCTCAAGCAGGGTTCGCAAGAGATGGTATTCGTAGCGGGTTAACGCAATCGCCTGCTCGGCAAAATAGATCCTGTTGGCTGCGTCGTCGATGCGAAACGTGGGCGACTGTCGAGGTTGCTCTTTTTCAGGCCGCGAACCCGATAGCGCAGCCCTGCGCAGGATGACCTTGACCCGAGCCGCAACCTCGCGCGGGCTAAATGGCTTCGTGACGTAGTCATCGGCACCCATTTCAAGGCCGACGATGCGATCGACCTCGTCTGCGCGGGCAGTGAGGAACATGACTGGAATCTCAGAAAATTGACGAAGCTGCCGATAGAGATCAAAGCCATTGCAGTCGGGAAGGCCGACGTCGAAAATGGCCAGGGCAAATTCGCCTGCCTCGATTTGCGCCAGCGCTTCGCGTCCAAGTGTCACGTTAAGGCAGTCGAAGCCTTCCTTGCGCAAGGCATAGAGGATCGTTTCTGCGATCGCCGGTTCGTCTTCAACCACAAGAATTCGAACCGGAACCTGCATCGATTTGTTCGGGCCGTTCACTGACCAAACTCATTCATCGGATTTTCAGGGGCGCAGAACCTTCCAATCGGCAATTGTGAATGAGAAGACCCCTTCGCCGAAAGGGTATGGTCAGGCTAGCGCGCTGAACTGGCTGAAATGGGATGGCGATTTGGCAAAATGCCTCATGATCCACGGAGCTAGCCCATCGCAACTGAGGAGAAACGAGTCCATGAGAGCATTTATTCTGAGCACGCTGATCGCCTGCGTACCGATGTCAGTATCTGCGGGTCCTCCGGATGCATTCGCGCCCCTGCAATTTCTTGAGGGGACCTGGACCGCCAAGACCAATCCAAAAACCGGCGTTGGCGCGACTGTCCTCGGAACGTATTCATTCGTGCGCGAACTCGACGGACATGTTCTCGCCCGCCACGGCAAGACTGCATCGGGTTGCAAAGGGCCCGAGAGCTTTGACTGTGATCATGGCGATCTGCTCTACATTTACCAGGACGCTGCGGATCAACCGCTGAAGGCAATCTACTTCGATAGCGAAGGACACGTTATCCACTACGAGCTTAGCTTCCCCTCACCAACGGCTGTGACCTTTCTGTCTGAGCCTTCCCCCGGCCCCCGATTTCGCCTGGTCTACGAATTGGATCAAGCCGTGATGTACGGAAAGTTTCAAGTCCAGCCTCCCGGCCAGACCGGTTGGACCTCGTATCTCGAATGGAGTGGGACAAGATAGGCATGCACCGGATGGCGAGGCGGCTCGGATTCGTGCAGGACGCCCCTAGTGCCGCCATGCGGCCAGGGTGATGCTGCAACCTTGCAAAACGTGAATTGTTCACACCGACGGGGTGGATTTCACACTCGTTTACAAAGTCTGCGCTGCGTACAGTTCAGTGACTCGCAAACGTGCTGCCGCCGCCATGACCGATGTGCTTGAAGAACCCTCGACCGACAAGCCGCATGCCCAGGGCCTGGTTGTCGTCGTCGCGCTCGTGGTTCTGGTCTTAAGTGGTATCGAAGCCGTATTGAGCGCCATGTTCTTCTAAAGGGTCCTTTAGTATCCTTGGCGCCTGAACGCTGGTCGGCTGCGCGTTCGCCCGGCCCGCCACGCACTGTCGCCAACCCGAAGGCGCATCCTGGAGAAGCCTGGTTCAGACGCTTTGCCCGAGGGCGATGATGACAAAATCAGAGCGCAGTATCGGTGTCATCGTGGTGCACGGCATCGGCGAGGAAACACGCTTTGAGCACTTGGCCGATCGCGCCCGCAAGCTCACGGCAGCACTGGCCGAGCTTTGCAAGCGCGACGGCCGCAGCTTTGGCCTCGAAGTCCTCGAAGCCCAGGCCTCGACGCTCTATGCACCAGCGCAGACCTGGCAGGCCGGAGACCGGCCACCGGTGAAAGTCCATATTTCGCAAAACCCCAAAGGCGTCAAGGGCCCCGAAGACGAAGCGCTCGAAATAAGCCTCTACGAAGTATGGTGGGCCGACATCAACGATCCGCCAGGCTTTAAGAAGGATCTCTTCTTTTGGCTCTGGGCGCTATCGATCTGGCTGATTCCGGCCAAGCAGAATTCATCGCGGTCGGTCTATCAGAAGTCGATGACGAGTCCGGCGTTTCCGCCGCGGCAAAGCCGTGGCTTCGCCCGCCTTGGGGTGCACGTCGCACTGTTTATCGTGTCGTGCATTTCGGTGCTGACCACGACGTCGCTTGCCGCGTTGATCAATCTCGGACAGCGCGTCTTTGGCCTTGATATCAGCTCGGTCAGGGCAATTCAGACGTTCATCAACTACGTCTCGTGCATCAAGGTCTATAGCCAGAAGTCGCTCGAATTCGATCCGCTCGATGGCTTTGCCGAGCCGCCACGCTACGCCATCCGGCGGCGCATGGTACGAACGCTGGTCGATGTGGCGAGCGCCAATCACGCGAGCTGGTTCGTGCTCGCACATAGCATGGGCAGCGTGATTGCATTCAATGGCTTGATGGAAGCCGAGGAGACGCTGCCCAACTATCTGGACGAGAACCGCTGGATTTCGGCCTCGGCGCGCTTTGCAGCGCCGCCAGGGCCACCCGTTGTCGATCCGCTGCCCCATTTGCCGCCCTGGGTTCCGCCTGGCGCGCGCCTCTCGCGCGCCGCGCTCTTCGCCAATTTTGGGGGACTCCTCACGTACGGATCGCCGCTCGACAAGTTCGCTGCGCTCTGGCCTGCCAAGGTCGCAATCAATCGCGACGCGGCGCCGCTCTCAGGCAAGCGCTGGATCAACGTTTTCGATCCGACCGATCCCGTTGGCAACGCGCTTGCTGCGTTTGGCACAACGGCAAGCGGCGCCTTCGCGCCTGAGAACTATGCCTATCGGGCATCGCGTGTGTTCCTGCAAAGCCACCTGCAGTATTTCGATGATGCGAGCCCCAACGGGCTCGCAGGCACGACGCTTGGCTGGATCATGGGGGCAAATCCTGCCGTCGGTGAATTCTTGCCGCAAAGTGATCCGAAGCGCGTCAAGCTCGGCTCGCCTTCTGAGATTGCGCTCTACGTCATGGGTTATGCAGAGGCGATCCTGGCGCTGGTGCTGCTGTGGATTGCATCGGTTGCGTCGAGCACCTGGCTGCTTGAGCACACCCTGCCCAAGCTCATCGGTCTCATGGCGCAGGTGTTGACGCACGTGCTGCCGCAGTTCCTGCATATCGCGGACGTCACCGCGCTTTCGCGCCCTGGCCCGCGATGGCTGGCGTTTCGTGATGACGCATGCGTCGTGGCGCTGTTTTCGCTGCCCTCGATTCCGCTCGTGGTGCTTGCCGGCGGCATTCTCGCAAGGCTGACCTGGCATCACGCCGATGGCGATGCCAGGCCGCTCGACGACGACAGCTATCGCGCGCAAGCCGAGAGCCTGCATGGGTAGGCGGGCCTGCCGCTGACGCGGTGCCGCGAGCGGTTAAGCCTAGGCGGTCTGGACTTCGCGGGCTTTCTGGGCGGGGCTCGTCGTTTTCGCCTCGAGCGATTTCAGGGTCAGGCGAATCGTCGCCAGTGCTTCGTCGATTTCAGTCTTGCCGATCACGAGCGGTGGCGCAAAGCGCACCACCGTGTCATGGGTGTCTTTTGACAGGATGCCGTTGTCCATCAGCGCTTCGCAAACGCGACGGGCGCTGGCAAAGCGGGGATCGATGTCAACGCCAATCAAAAGGCCGCGGCCGCGCACCTCGGTGATGAGCGGCGTGTCGATGGCGAGGAGGCCGCGCATCAGCCGCTCGCCCATCTCGGTCGCGTTGTCGCAAAGTTTCTCCGAGAGCATCAGATCGAGCGCGGCATGGCCAACGGCTGCTGCGAGCGGATTGCCGCCAAAGGTACTGCCATGATCGCCTGGCGAGAATACGTCCATGACGTCGGCGCGGGCCAAAAACGCCGAGACGGGCAGAAGGCCGCCGCCAAGGGCCTTGCCCAGGGTGACGGCGTCAGGCGTCACGCCTTCGTGCTGGCTGGCGAGCACGGCACCGGTGCGCGCGAGTCCGGTTTGCACTTCATCGCAGATCAGAAGCACGTTGTGGCGCTTGCAAATGGCAGCGCAAGCCTTCAGGTAGCCCGCAGGCGGCACGACAATGCCGGCCTCGCCCTGGATCGGCTCGACGAAAAAGGCCACGGTCTGCGGCGTGATGGCCGCCTCGAGCGCGCGCGCGTCGCCAAACGGCACGGTCTTGAAGCCCGGCGTGAACGGACCAAAGCCGTCGCGATACTGGGCCTCGGAAGAAAAGCCGACGATGGTCGTCGTGCGCCCGGCGAAGTTGCCTGCGCACACGATGATCTCGGCCGCGCCCTTGGTGACACCCTTGACCTTGTAGCCCCACTTGCGGGCGGCCTTGATTGCCGTTTCGACGGCTTCCGCGCCGGTATTCATCGGCAGCGCGCGCGCCATGCCGGTAACCTCGCACAGCCGCTTCAGGAACGGTCCGAGCTGATCGGTATAGAAGGCACGCGAGGTGATGGCAAGCCGGCCCGCCTGATCGGTCAAGGCTTTGACCAGTGCCGGATGACTGTGACCAAAGCTCACCGCTGAATAGGCCGACATCATGTCGAGGTAGCGGCGGTTTTGCGTATCCCAAAGCCAGACGCCTTCGCCCCGTGCGAGCTCGACAGGCAGCGGGTGGTAGTTGCGTGCACCGTAGTGCAGTTCGAGTTGGGTGGGTG
>CAJCIC010000066.1 GCA_903970185.1 Gammaproteobacteria bacterium | reverse complement strand
TTCACAACACGCGCTCGGCGCCTTTGAACGACGTCGCGGCCGCGGTGCTGGTCACTGATCCTCTGGTCCTTGGCGCAAGGCCATCAAGCCACATTTAACCCCGGCTGATCGCATCGGACACGATCGGGCCGTTAGCGGGCTTTAGCCCCCCGGGCCCAAGCCCCTGAACTTAGGCCCGCTTGCATCATGTCACACAAGTGTGCCCTGCGTGTGACTGCTAAGGCGCCCGCGACGCTCGGTACAGTAGCGCTCATACGCCCACGGCCTTAGCGCATGGCGCGCGCAATGCCGACCTCGGCTCGACCGGTCGGTTTTTTGGGGCGCATCGCCGTGCCGGCCGCATCCTTCACGCCGGTACGCCTTCGATCCCACGATCGGATGTCCTTTCCCTGTGCATTTGATGATTTTTCTGCGCTCCTGATTTCCTTGCGCACAAGCTGAGGCACACTCCGGCTGGCTTGGCTCACAGCGCCCTGAGCAAGCACTCCTTTGATACGAGCCCATGGAATATCGATTTGCACAGTGTCTGGTTCGCCTGCCCACACGCGAAATCTTGCTGCATGGGCAGCCGCAAGAAACGCCGAAAAAAGTCTTCGATGTGCTGGCGTATCTGATCCGCCATCGCGATCGCGTCGTCAGCCGCCGCGAACTGTTCGAGCAGATCTGGCGCGGCAGAGTGGTCACCGGCAACGTGCTGTCCAGAACCGTGATGCAGGCGCGCGAGGCGATTGGCGACACCATCAGCGATCAAGCCATGATCCGTACCGTGCAAGGGGTGGGCTACCGTTTTGTCGCCGAGATGACGCCAGACGACGCGTGGCGACCTGGACCGCCCGTAACCGACGACAGCGCGCCTTCGAGCGCCGTGCGTGGCGTCGTCCGCCTGGGCTTTTTACCGTTCGCCAACAAAACCGGTGATCTCAAGCTGACCTGGGTCGAACTGGGTCTGCCCTCTCTCGTGGTGCAGTCGCTCAATAGCGATGCGCGCCTTGCGGTCACCTCGACGGCGAGCGTCTTGATGTGTATCGATAGCCTCAGCGGCTTGGTGAGCGCTCAGGAAAAGGCCCATCGATTGATGCAAATGCTCGGCGTGCGGGTGGTCGTGGCGGCCTCGATCAGTCAGCTGGGGGATCGATACATCCTGTCTTTTCGATCCTTCGGTCGCGGCGTGGACGACTTCGAAGCCCAGCTCGCCGACCGGGAACTGACCCAACTCGGCTTGCAATTGGCACGCGAAGTGGAACGGCGCCTGTTCCCAGCGGATGTCCAAGGCATTGGACCGCAATCCGATGACCATTTCGTCAACGAGTGTTTTTCGCGCGGCATGGCTGCAGCCGATGCGCGCCGCTGGAGTCATGCCGCCAGGTTTTTTGCCATCGTCTGTCTGTTCGAGCCGGCGACCTTTAATGCGCGCCTGCAATACGCCCATGTGCTGGCTAGGATTCCGGATCGTGCGGCCATCGAATGCGCCCAGGCGCTGGTCACCGAAGCCGACCAGCTCGGCGACCCGGTATTGCAAGCGCGCGCCAACTGTGTCTTGGCCCAGGCCTTGGTCGAGAGCGACGTCGATCTTGCACGCGCCCGAAGCGCCGTGGACCGAGCCATCGGTCTGCCAAGCTACCAGATCGGCGAGGAGTGGCTTTTGCGTGCGTACCTGCTCAAGTTTCATCTCGCTCTGGTCGAGAAGGACTATGCGACCTGCGAGCAGGTCAGCGACGAGGCGCAGCGCGTCTGCACATCCGAAGGCCATCGGGTCGCCATGCTGATGGTCCTTAACAACCGTGGGGTGCTGCAGGCGGTCTTGGGCCAGGTGCATCAGGCCCATGCCACCATGAGCGAGCTTTTGCGGTTGAGTGCCGATCTGGGCCAGCCGTCGTTCGAAGTGGTGGCACGCAGCAACCTGGTGATCAGCGCGTTCGCCCTGGGTCTGTTTGATCAGTGCCTGCAGCTCAGCGACCAGTTCGTCGAGATGTGCAGGCGCTTGGCCGATCGGCCCTTCATCACCTTTCGCCAGGCGATCGCCAACGTCTTCATCGGCGCTTGCGAATTACGCGACACAGGCCGTTTGACGGTCTGGAGAGCGCAGCTCGATCAGAGCTTAGCGCCGCCGGAAAATCCTGTGGCTGAGGCGTTCGATGTCTATCGCGAGGCCCTGGTCGAATACGCCGAGGGGCATCTGACGGCGGCCTGCAAGCTCCTGATGGAGGCGCGCGAGATCCTCGACGACGGCAAGCATTACCATGAGTTTTCGGAATTTATGCCGTTGTTGATTGCGCTCTTGCTGTGGCTTGGACGCCTCGACGAGGCGGCCATGGAACGGCAGCGCTTATGCGACTTTCAGGACTTCGCTCAGGATCGACTGATCCGGCCGGCGATCTGCTATCTGGATGCCATGGCGGCCTGGCAGCGGGGCGATGCGCGGGGCTGTATGGAGGGCATGAAAGAAGGCCTGGTGCTGCCGTTCCCAAGCCCATGGCAGTCGTACATGCGCTTTGATCTGGCATGGCTCCATCTGCAAGAAGATGACCTCGGCGCGGCGCACGCCGTCTTAGCGCCGGTGTCGCACTGGCTCGATCGGCACCCGGCAGGATTGGTGGTGGGTGCCTTGCTCGCCGGTCGTCAGGGCGATACCCGGCTTGCCCTCAGGCGGCATGAACGCCATCTGGAACTCGCGGGAGGACCCGAGAAGACGCGCTTTGGCGCGCTGGTGCTGCAGCCTTCGTCGGTCAATGACGCGCGCAACGGAAAGGTACGACCGCAAAGCAGCTTGCCTTCGGCCTATCTCATCGACTCTTAAG
>CAJCIC010000065.1 GCA_903970185.1 Gammaproteobacteria bacterium | reverse complement strand
ATTGATGTCAATCGAGCGCAGCAGTTCGCGCACGCCTTCCGCGCCCATCAGGGCATGGAAGTCGTCACCGAATTCCTCGACTTTGGCGAGGTAGTCGTCTTCGGTCATGATCTGGCAGCGCTTCAAGGGCGTCATGCCCGGGTCGACCACGACATAGGCCTCGAAATAGAGCACGCGCTCGATGTCGCGCAGCGTCATGTCAAGCACCATGCCAAGGCGCGAGGGCAGGCTCTTTAGAAACCAGATGTGGGCGACGGGCGAAGCGAGCTCGATATGGCCCATGCGCTCGCGGCGCACCTTGGCGAGCGTGACTTCAACGCCGCACTTCTCGCAGATCACGCCACGGTGCTTTAGGCGCTTGTACTTGCCGCACAGGCACTCGTAGTCCTTGATCGGGCCAAAAATCTTGGCGCAGAACAGACCGTCGCGCTCGGGCTTGAAGGTGCGGTAGTTGATGGTTTCCGGCTTTTTGACTTCGCCGTAGGACCATGAACGAATTTTTTCCGGCGACGCGAGGCCGATCTTGATCGCGTCGAAGGTTTCTTCCTTCTGGACTTGCTTGAAGAGATCGAGCAATGCTTTCATGACTCACTCCGATTGGATGTGACAACTTCCAGCCCCGGGGCAGCTTCACCCCCGGGGATTCTGCAGACCGTGCGCTTGGCGTTCGTTCTCAAGTGCGCTCCAGGTCAATGTCGATCCCAAGCGAGCGGATTTCCTTGACCAGGACGTTAAACGACTCCGGCATGCCGGCATCGATGACGTGATCGCCCTTGACGATGTTTTCGTAGACCTTGGTGCGTCCTGCCACATCGTCGGACTTGACGGTGAGCATTTCCTGCAGCACGTAGGACGCGCCGTAGGCCTCGAGCGCCCAGACCTCCATCTCGCCAAAACGCTGGCCACCGAACTGCGCCTTGCCACCCAGCGGCTGCTGCGTGACCAGGCTGTACGGCCCGGTCGAGCGCGCATGCATCTTGTCGTCCACCAGGTGGTGCAGCTTCAAGACGTGCATGTAACCGACCGTCACCTTGCGCTCAAACGCCTCGCCGCTACGCCCGTCGAAAAGCGTGACCTGACCCGAGCGCGGCAGACCGGCGAGTTCCAGCATGCGCTTGATCTCGTCTTCCGATGCACCGTCAAACACCGGCGTTGCAAACGGCACGCCGTGCGAGAGGTTGGCGCCAAGTTCAAGCACTTCCACATCCGACAGGCCGGCGATATCTTCCGCCTTGCCGGTCTCGTTGTAGATCTGCGTCAAAAATTCGCGCAACTCGCTCGCCTTGGCCTGCGCCTTCAACATGGCGCCGATGCGAAGCCCAAGGCCCTTGGCAGCCCAGCCCAGGTGCGTCTCGAGAATCTGGCCGACGTTCATGCGCGAAGGCACGCCAAGCGGATTCAAGACGATGTCCGCTGGCGTGCCATCGGCCATGTAGGGCATGTCTTCAACCGGCACGATGCGTGACACCACACCCTTGTTGCCGTGACGGCCGGCCATCTTGTCGCCAGGCTGCAAGCGCCTTTTGACCGCGAGATAGACCTTCACCATCTTTTGCACGCCGGGAGGCAACTCGTCGCCTTGCGTCAGCTTCTTCTTCTTTTCGTCAAAGGCCGCGTCAAACTGCAAGCGCTTGGCTTCGATGCTTTCCTTGGCCTGCTCAAGCGCGTTGGCCACGTCCTCATCGGCCGGGCGGATGTCAAACCAGTGATAGCGCTCAAGATCAGCCAGGTATTCCGGCGTGATCTTCTGGCCCTTGACGAGCTTTTTCGGCCCGCCATTGACGACCTTGCCGTTTAACATGCGCTCGATCCGCGAGAAAGTGTCGCCCTCGACAATGCGCAGCTGGTCATTCAAGTCCAGGCGGTAGCGCTTCAGTTCATCGTCGATGATCTGTTGCGCGCGCTTGTCACGCTGGATGCCTTCGCGCGTGAACACCTGCACGTCAATCACGGTGCCGGAAATGCCCGAGGGCACGCGCAGCGACGTGTCCTTCACGTCCGAGGCCTTCTCGCCAAAGATGGCACGCAGGAGCTTTTCTTCCGGCGTGAGTTGGGTCTCGCCCTTGGGCGTGACTTTGCCGACCAGGACGTCCCCGGCTTCGACTTCGGCACCGATATAGACAATGCCCGATTCATCCAGGCGCGCCAGCTGGTTTTCAGCCAGGTTGCTGATGTCGCGGGTGATTTCCTCAGGTCCGAGCTTGGTGTCGCGGGCCACGACAGACAGCTCCTCGATGTGAATCGAGGTGTAGCGGTCTTCGGCGACGACGCGCTCGGAGATCAGAATCGAATCCTCGAAGTTGTAGCCATTCCACGGCATGAACGCGACCAGCATGTTCTGGCCGAGCGCCAACTCGCCCAGGTCGGTGGAGTCGCCATCCGCAATGACGTCGCCCATCGAGATGCGATCGCCGACTTTCACGATCGGACGCTGGTTGATGTTGGTGTTCTGGTTCGAGCGCGTGTACTTGATCAGGTTGTAGATATCGACACCGACTTCGCCTGCGACGTTTTCGTTGTCGTTGACGCGCACGACGACGCGGCTGGAGTCGACGTAATCGACAAGACCACCTCTGAGCGCCTGCACGGTGGTGCCCGAATCGACCGCAACCGTGCGCTCGATGCCGGTACCGACAAACGCCTTTTCAGGGCGCAGGCAAGGCACCGCCTGGCGCTGCATGTTCGAGCCCATCAGCGCGCGGTTGGCATCGTCGTGTTCCAAAAACGGAATCAGCGAGGCCGCCACCGAGACGATCTGGCCCGGGGCCACGTCCATGTACTGCACGCGGTCGGGACCGACCAGGACGAATTCGCCGGCTTCGCGCGAACTCACCAGTTCATCGGTCAATTTGTTGCTGCTATCCATGGCCGCATTGGCCTGGGCGATGATGTACTTGCCTTCTTCGATCGCCGAGAGGTAATCGATGTGGTCAAGCACCTTGCCGTTTTCGACCTTGCGATAGGGCGTTTCCAGAAAGCCGTAGACATTCAGGCGGGCGTAAAGCGCGAGCGAATTGATCAGGCCAATGTTCGGGCCTTCTGGCGTCTCGATCGGGCACACGCGTCCGTAGTGGGTCGGATGCACGTCGCGCACTTCAAAGCCAGCACGCTCGCGCGTGAGGCCGCCCGGTCCCAGGGCCGAAACGCGGCGCTTGTGGGTGATTTCCGAGAGCGGATTGGTCTGGTCCATGAACTGCGAGAGCTGGCTTGAGCCGAAGAACTCGCGAATCGCAGCCGAAATCGGCTTGGAATTGATCAGGTCATGCGGCATCAGGTTGTCGGCTTCGGCCTGACCCAGACGCTCCTTGACCGCACGCTCAACGCGCACGAGTCCCGAGCGGAACTGGTTCTCGGCCAATTCACCGACGCAGCGCACGCGGCGATTGCCAAGGTGATCGATGTCATCGACTTCACCGCGGCCATTGCGCAATTCGACCAGGATCTTGACGACCGCGAGCACGTCATCGTTGGCAAGCGTCATCGAGCCCGTGACTTCGTCACGACCGACCCGGCGGTTGAATTTCATGCGGCCGACCTTGGACAGGTCGTAGGCGTCTTCCGAATAGAAAAGACGGTTGAACAGCGCCTGCACGGCGTCTTCGGTGGGCGGCTCGCCAGGACGCATCATGCGATAGATGGCAACGCGCGCGGACATCTGATCCGCGGTTTCATCCATGCGCAGCGTCTGCGAGATGTAGGCGCCCTGGTCCAGATCGTTGGTAAAGAGGGTCTGGATCTCCTTGGCACCGGCTTGCCGCAGCGCCTTCATGGTGTCTTCGGTCAACTCGTCATTGGCGCGCGCGATGATTTCGCCCGATGCGCCATCGACGACGTCTTTCGCGAGCACACGGCCAAGCAGATAGTCCTCAGGCACGGTGATGCGCTTGAGACCGGCCGCTTCGAATTCGCGCAGGTTCTTGGCGTTGATGCGCTTGTCCTTGGGCGCGAGCACCTTGCCCGCCTTGTCGACGATGTCAAAGCGCGCGATTTCGCCGCGCATGCGCTCGGGCACGAACTCCCACTGCGCGCCCTCAGCCAGTAGCGAGAAGGAGTCGAATTTGAAGAATTGCGACAGGATCTCCTCAGGCGTCATGCCAATCGCCTTGAGCAGGATCGTGACCGGCATCTTGCGGCGACGGTCGACGCGGAAAAAGAGAATGTCCTTGGGATCGAACTCGAAATCGAGCCACGAGCCGCGATACGGGATGATCCGTGCCGAGAACAGCAGCTTGCCCGACGAATGCGTCTTGCCGCGATCGTGCTCGAAGAACACGCCTGGCGAGCGGTGCAGCTGGCTGACGATGACACGCTCGGTGCCGTTGACAACGAATGAGCCGGTGGTCGTCATGAGCGGCAATTCGCCCATGTAGACTTCCTGCTCCTTGATTTCCTTGACGGTGGGCTTGCTCGCCTCCTTGTCCATGATCACAAGGCGCACCTTGGCGCGCAGCGGCGACGCATAGGTCAACCCGCGCTGCATGCACTCCTTGACGTCGAACGCCGGCTCGCCTAGCGCGTAGCTGACGAACTCAAGCCTTGCGAACTGGTTGTGCGAGACGATCGGGAAGATCGACGTGAATGCGGCCTGCAGGCCATCGTTGATGCGCTTGGTGACAGGCGTATCGGCTTGCAGGAAGGCCAGGTAGGACTCAAGCTGGGTGGCGAGCAAAAACGGCACCTTGTGCACGTTCGGACGCTTGGCGAAGCTCTTGCGGATGCGTTTCTTCTCGGTAAACGAGTAGGTCATGACTATTCAACTCCGTCAGGGGTGACAGGAAGGGTTCGGATTCGGCGTCTCAAGTGTCAAACTCACCACTGCAAAACAAGATCGAGCGTCGATTACGGAACACCAAAACAACAAATCGAAAACCTTCAGTTTTGAATCAGGTATTGCAACTTCACTTGCTGCAAATGTGTATCCGCGCTTGACGGCAGGTAGTCCATTGAGGCTAAACTAGGACCCACCACACATCGGCAAAAAGCCGAGGCTACTGCACGGAAAAAACACTTTCCGCCTGCCCAAATTCCGGCCAAGACACAACGTCGTCCTGGTCGCTCATACCGGTCCTGCTGTCCTTCATCGAGCCGATTCACGCATCGATCACGTGCAACTTCGCGCCCGACCAAAACACAAAAACCCTAAGACCGGTTTTGCCGGCCTTAGGGTCTGTGAAAGGCAGATTACTTAACTTCCACCTTCGCGCCAGCTTCTTCGAGCTTCTTTTTGGCAGCTTCTGCGTCCGCCTTCGCGATTCCTTCCTTGACCGCCTTCGGTGCACCGTCAACCAGGTCCTTGGCTTCCTTCAGGCCCAGGCCCGTCAGTTCACGCACCGCCTTGATGACGTTGACCTTCGATGCGCCCGACTCGAGCAGCACGACGTCAAATTCGGTCTTTTCCTCGGCCTGGGCAGCAGGTGCTGCGCCGCCGCCTGCAGGCGCTGCGACCGCAACCGCGGCAGCAGCGGCAGACACGCCGAACTTTTCTTCCAGATCCTTGATCAGTTCCGACAGTTCGAGAACCGTCAGACCCGAGATGGCATCGATGATGCCGGCTTTATCCATTGCCATGTTTGACTCCAAAATCGATTAAGTGAGTGATAAGTAGATTGCGATAGCGAAATCGTGGCTTTCGGCTTTACGCCGCTTCCTTCTGGTCGCGAACAGCAGCGAGCCCGCGCACGAACTTGGTCGGAACCTCGTTTAGCGTGCGTACGAACTGGGCGATCGGTGCCTGCATGGTGCCTAGAAGCTTGGCGAGCAACTCATCGCGGGACGGCAGCGTCGCGAGTGATTTGACGCCAGCAGCGTCAATCACCGAGTTCGGCAGCGCCCCGGCCTTGACCACGAGCTTGTCGTTGTCACGGGCGAAGTTGCTCATCACCTTGGCCAGCGCCACGGGGTCTTCGGAAATGCCGTAGATCAGCGGGCCGACCATTTTTTCGGCCAGACCGGCAAACGGCGTATCCGCGACAGCGCGGCGTGCGAGGGTGTTCTTCAAGACACGCAGATACACGCCACCCGCCCTTGCCTCGCGGCGCAGGTTGGTGATGTGTCCGACTTCCAGACCACGGTATTCCGCGACGATGATCCCTTTAGCGGCAGCAACCTTCGCTGACACTTCTTCGACCACGACCGCTTTTTCGGAACGATTGAGACCCACGGTCTTACTCCAAAAAATGCAAGGCGGTGTTCTGCTTTGCGTTGCCTGAAAACGGCGACCGACGTGCTCGAAGTTCCCGCTTCTGACTCATCATCACTAGCGCTCACTCAAAACCGGTTCGGGACCGCCATCTGCGTTGGCCAGCAAAACGGCTGCTGATTAAGGCTCGGGTCACCTGCTCCCTCACCGCCAACGGTCTTTGACGGCAATCTGGACTCGCTTGACCGGTCATTTGGTCAGGCTTTGGCCAGATGGCCCAAAGTTCTTTTGTCCGCGCGGCGATGCTTTGCCGCGCTTTCCATCCTGTGCTGCGATGCCGCCGTCGTTGAAATGACGGGCCGCACCCCTTGATTCATGCCCTGCTCGTGCCTGCTGCTCTTACCTGCTGCGCGTACCTGCTGCGCTTGCCCTACTACGCGTTGCTTACTGCGGCTGCGCGGTGAGGCTCGCCTGATCGATCTTCAGCCCCGCACCCATCGTGGAGGATACCGACAGCTTTCTCAGATAGATGCCCTTGGCGCTGGCCGGACGCGCACGATTGAGCGCATCGATAAGCGACACCAGATTGGTTCTCAAGGCCTCGACCTCGAACGACGCACGACCGATGGTGGCGTGAACGATGCCGGCCTTGTCAGCCCGGTACTGGACCTGACCGGCCTTGGCATTCTTGACCGCGGTCGCCACGTCGGGCGTGACAGTACCCACCTTCGGGTTGGGCATCAGGCCGCGCGGACCCAGGATCTGGCCCAGCTGGCCGACGATGCGCATGGTGTCGGGCGACGCAATGACGACGTCAAAATTCAGGTTGCCGGCCTTGACCTGTTCTGCCAGGTCTTCCATGCCAACGATGTCAGCGCCAGCGGCCTTGGCCTGCTCGGCCTTCTCGCCTTGCGCAAAAACGGCAACACGAACCGTCTTGCCAGTGCCTGCGGGCAACACCACCGAGCCGCGTACGACCTGGTCGGACTTCTTGGCATCGATGCCCAGTTGCACCGCGACATCGATCGACTCGTCAAATTTCGCGGTTGCGACTTCCTTGATCAGGGCCAAAGCGTCGGTGAGCGGGTAGAGCTTGGTGCGATCGACCTTGGCTTCGATGGCCTTGGTGCGTTTTGAAATCTTGGCCATGTCAGAGTCCTTCCACGACAATGCCCATCGAGCGGGCGGAACCGGCCACGGTCTTGACCGCGGCATCCAGATCGGCAGCAGTCAGATCAGGCATCTTGGCGCGGGCGATGTCCTCAGCCTGGGCGCGCGTGATCTTGCCGACCTTGTCGGTATGGGGGCGCGGCGAGCCCTTCTGGATGCCGGCGGCCTTCTTGATCAGAATGGTCGCAGGCGGCGTCTTCATGACAAACGTGAAGCTCTTGTCTGCAAACGCCGTGATCACCACCGGAATCGGCAAGCCCGGCTCCAGGCCTTGCGTCTGGGCGTTGAATTCCTTGCAAAACGCCATGATGTTCAGGCCGCGCTGGCCCAGCGCCGGCCCGATCGGGGGCGACGGATTGGCTTTACCGGCTGGCACCTGCAGCTTGATAAAACCGATGATCTTCTTTGCCATGAATGGCTCCTGAAAAGTGAGTTCGAACGCCGTCTCGACAACTGTCTACTGCGGCTCCTCTGCACCGTTGCCAAAACTCTGGCGGCGCGGTGCCGCGCCTTGCTGATCCGGTCTTGCACCTGCTTCTTGCTGCCCTGCGTCTCGCTACCCTGCTTCTGGCACCTGCGTTTTGCGACCCACTGCGCCGCGACCTTCCTACTTCAGGGCCGTTCTTCGAATTACAAGCCCCTCGCGCCTTTGCGCTGGCCCTGGCGCTGAATCGGTCTAGGCCTTCTCAACCTGGCCAAATTCAAGCTCAACCGGCGTTGCACGGCCAAAAATCGTGACCGAGACGCGCAGGCGCGATTTCTCGTAGTTCACTTCCTCGACATTGCCGTTGAAGTCCGTAAACGGGCCTTCCTTGACGCGCACCATCTCGCCGACTTCAAAGAGCGTCTTGGGCCTCGGCTTCTCGACGCCTTCTTGCATCTGCATCAGGATCTTTTCGACTTCCTTTTGCGAGATCGGCGTTGGCTTGTTGGCCTTGCCGCCAACGAAGCCGGTCACCTTGTTGGTGTTTTTCACCAGGTGCCAGGACTCGTCGGTCATTTCCATTTCGACCAGCACATACCCCGGAAAAAAGCGCCGCTCGGTAATCGACTTCTGGCCGTTCTTGACTTCGACCACTTCTTCCGTGGGCACCATGATGCGACCGAATTTGTCGGTCATGCCGGCGCGCTCAACGCGCTCCTGCAGGGCTTTCATCACGCTCTTTTCCATGCCCGAATAGGCATGCACGACGTACCAGCGCTTGTTGCCCGTTGGGGTCAGATCAGCTACGACTTCAGTCATCTATCGCCTCCACCCCAAAATCCAGTCGTACAACACCACTTCCAGGCCCTTGTCGGTCAGCCACAAAAAGAGCGCCATCAAGGCGACAAAAGCGAACACGACCGCCGTGGTCTGAAAGGTTTCCTTCTGCGACGGCCATACCACCTTGCGGGTTTCCTTGTAGGAATCCTCGGCAAAGGCAAAAAAGCGCCGGCCAGGCTCTGACGTGTAGCCAACGCCTGCAGCGGCCAAGAGCCCGGCCACGACAGCGACAACGCGAACCACCGTCGGGTAGTCGGCAAGCACGTAGAAGCCTGCAACTCCCGCCACGACCAGAAGCAGGGCCACTGCGACCTTGATTCGATCGAGCGGGGAACTGATAGTTTCGATATTCGCTTGGGCCATGACCCGACATCCAATCTACGCTTTCCCGTCTTTGGGGAAAGTGGCAGGGGCAGAGGGAATCGAACCCCCAACCTTCGGTTTTGGAGACCGACGCTCTGCCAGTTGAGCTATACCCCTAGACTTCAAAACCGCCTTGACTGACCGGGCCCCTAAAAACCGTTCTACCGTTGCCGTGAAATGCCGCCATCGCCTGGCATTTCTCTCGCAACCTGGGCTTTTCGATGCGAAAAGCCCATTCATCAAGCAGTAACGTCGTCTAGTGACCCGCCAAAGCAGCAATCGTATGTTCGCGAAAGGGGGGCGATTTGCTCCCCGTCAAACTACGCGATGATCTTGGCCACGACACCGGCGCCAACCGTCCTGCCGCCTTCACGGATGGCAAAGCGCAGGCCCTCTTCCATGGCGATCGGGTTGATCAGCTTGACCGTGATCTGCACGTTGTCACCGGGCATGACCATTTCC
>CAJCIC010000064.1 GCA_903970185.1 Gammaproteobacteria bacterium | reverse complement strand
CAACGCCAACGCCAACCCCAACCCCAACCCCAACCCCAACGCCAACGCCAACGCCCACGCCCACGCCCACGCCCACGCCCACGCCAACTCCAACTCCAACGCCAACGCCCACGCCAAGCCCTGCGCCGACGTCGAATTCGGACCTCGATGCGGTGACGACCGAAGTCGCACTGCAGCCTGGCATCACCGGCATTGAAGACGTCACCGGCTCGGCGTTTCAGGACAACACGGCAAGTGGCGCATCGACTTCGCCTGATGCTGCCAACAACCAGCCAAGCGGCGCCCAGCTCGGCCTGGATGGCTATCAGGCCTTCGTTGGCGAGCCGGGCCTGATGGTCGATCCGGCCCAACCCTTCATTGGCAAACCCGTCAACGTCAATGGTTGCTCGCGCTAGTTCGTTTGTGATGTGCCTTGATCCAGCCGGATCTGCGACGCGAGCGGCGGATTTCTGGCGACGCATGCGACTCTTGATTTCGCTGCCGCTTTTGATCGGACTGTTTCTGGCTTGCACCAGCACAAAGGCCGATGAGCCGATCGCGCGCTTTGGCGAAATCCACGGCGTGGTGTCGCTGCAGCGCGTGATTTCAGGACGATTCGTGCTCGCCGTGCGCGGTGCAGCGCTATCTGAGGGCGACCTGATCGTGACCGAGAAGGACTCGTTTGCGCAGGTCGTGTTCTCAGACGGCAGCCAGATCGCCCTGCGTCCCAATTCGCGCCTGTCAATCACGCAATATCACTTCGACAAGGAGCGGCCGCGCGAGGATCACATGCTGCTGGATCTGGTCCGAGGCGGCCTTCGTACCATCACCGGGCTGGTGGGTAAACGGGGCGATCTGAACGCCTATTCGATGCGACTCGGACCGACAGCCACCATCGGCATTCGCGGCACCGACTTCGTCGCTCGCCTTTGCGAAGCCGATTGCCAAAGCGAGCAGAGGGCGTTGAGCCAGACGCGCCTGCCGATCTCTGAAATGCCGGTGGTCGTTGCGCGCGCTGCCGAAATCACCGGCAGGGCCAGCGCCATTTCTTCGGGACGGCCTGAACGCGCACTCTTTTTAGGGGCCCCGCTTTATAACGGCGATGAGGTCACGGTCGGCCACGAAGGCCGCGTCACCGTGCTGTTTACCGATAACACCAAGCTGGTTTTAAGCTATGACAGCCGCTTTCTGATCACCAACTACCGCTATGACAGAGCACAACCGCAAAACGGAAACTTCCTGGTCAACCTGTTGCGCGGCAGCCTGCGCACGGTGACCGGTGTTATCGGCCACACCAATCCGCAACACGCGGGCTATGTGACGCCAACGGCCACCGTTGGCATTCGCGGCACGGCGTTTGATCTGCGCTGCGTGCCGCTAGGCGCAGGCAAGACGGCGCCTGCCAACGGTCCTGCCACCGACTGCGATCAGACCGTTGTCGTCAGCATGCGCGAGGGCGCGACGCTGATTACATCGGGCGAGAACACCCTCGCGCTTGGCAGCGGCCAGAGCGCAACCATCGACGGTCCGGGCGGCGTGCCGACCGTCATCGACGCCACGCCGCCCTCGACCTCCGGCGATACCAACCCGCTGCCCGAGCAACTCAATCTCGATTACGCCACGCTCTATGGCGTGGCGCAAAGCCAGCCCGAAAGTGGCGCCTACGCTGCCGTCTTCGACGGCTCGATCTCGCTCTCCCAGGGTGGCCAGGAAGTCATTCTGGGCCCAGGCGAAGCGGGATTTGCGCCAAGCGCTGACACGCCCAATGCACCGGTACCCGAGGAGCTTTTGGACGTGCCGCCTTTCATCCGCTCGGATTCCCTCCTGCAAAACTTCGACTTCGATCCCATGGCATGCGTTGTCCAGTGATGATCAAACGCGTACGCGCAAAAGCCCTGCACCCCCTTTGGGCCATCCCGCTGGTGCTCGCGGTGTTGGCCGCGCACGCCCAAACACCACCGCCGCCACCGCCTGCGGCTGGCGAGCCGCATTTCGCCGTCAAGGGATTCAACGTCGACGGCGCCCATGCGCTGTCGACGGAAAAAATTGACCAGGTGCTCGCACCCTATGTCGGGCCTAACGAGTCCTTTGCCGTCCTCGAAGAAGCCGTTGCGGCCTTGAAGGAGGCCTACCTTAAGGCGGGATTTAGCTCGGTTGCGATCGTCTTGCCGGAACAGGAAGTCGATTCGGGCGTGATCCGCATTCATGTCACAGAGGCCCGCCTTGGACGCGTCACGGTATCGAACAACAAGTTTTTCGATACGCCAAATATCCTGCACGCGCTGCCTGGACTTGTGCCCGGTGAGATGCCCAACATGGACGATGTCGCGGCGCAAGCCCGGATGAGCAACGACAATCCGGCCAAGCAGATCCAGATCACCTTGCGCCAGGGCAACGCTGCCGACGAGACCGATGCCGTCGTGCGCGTAGCCGATGTCGATCCGCTCGCGTTCGCCGTCGTCGCCGACAACACCGGCACCGACAGCAGTGGCCGCTACCGGCTCGGCTTTGCCGTGCACGAAGCCAACGTCTTCGATTCTGACCATGTCTTCTCGGCACAGGTCCAGACATCACCCGATCGCATCGACAAGGTGTTCATCATCGGTGCGAACTATCTCATTCCGCTTTATGCATGGCGCGAGACACTTGACTTCAGCGTGGGCTATTCCAACGTCAATTCCGGGCTTGTCACGACCACGGCCGGAAGCTACGGTATCACCGGCGGCGGCACCACCTTCTCAGCACGCTTGACGCAATACCTCTCGCGCAGCGAAACCTGGAACCAGCGCGTCTTCGAAGGCCTCGAGTGGGACGCCTACCAGAACGACGTCACGGCCGCAGGCCAGGGCCAGAGCCTGGTTCCCAACGCCACCGTGCACCCGTTCAATCTGGGCTATGCCTTAAGCTTCACGGCAACCGACGTTGAAGCCGACGGCACGCTCTCCTATTCCCACAACATTCCCGGCGGGGCCAATGGCACGAGCGCTGACTTTCGCGAACCAGGCGGGCGCGCCAACGCCAATGCCAGCTATCAGCTTTTGCATTACCAGGGAACACTGACTGCGGCTTTGCCCTACAAGTGGCATGTGATGACCACCCTTGAAGGCCAGTACACGCCTGATGCGCTCGTTGCACCCGTGCAGTTCGGGGTCGGTGGTGTCGACTCGGTGCGTGGCTTCAATGAGCGCGCCATCACCGATGATCGCGGGCTGCGCGCAAGCGTCCAGCTCGAAAGCCCCGACGAGGGACAGGCCTGGCTTGGACCCAACTGGCAGCTCCATGGCGTGACCTTCTACGATGCGGCAACGCTGTCGCGAAACGACCCGTTGCCAGGAGAACTCAGCCATCTGTTCATTTCGAGCAAGGGCCTTGGCGTTCGCCTTGCACGCACCAACGAAGCCAGCCTGCGTCTTGACCTCGCCCAGGTCATCGACGGTGCTGACGTCAGGCCAAAGCATTCGATGATGCTGCACGCCTCGGCCATCTACACGTTCTAGCTGGCGCGGGTGGCGTCCTCGCCTGTCGGCGGATAGCGAACGTCGAGGATTTCGAGTTCGCGCACGCCTTCAGGCGTCTTCAGCACGACGACATCGCCAAGTCGCGCTCGAAGCAGCGCGCTCGCCATCGGCGAGACCCACGAAATGCGACCGGAAAGCGGGTCGGCCTCGTCGATGCCGACGATGGTGACCGTGCCCTCTTCGTCCAAGTCGTTGCGATAGGCGACCGTCGCGCCAAAATAGACGCGCTCGCCATCTTCCTGCAAGGCCGGATCGACCACTTCGGCAATATCGAGGCGCTGGGTCAGAAATCGGATGCGCCGGTCGATCTCGCGCAGGCGCCGCTTGCCATAGATGTAGTCGCCATTTTCCGAACGATCGCCGTTTGACGCCGCCCATGACACGACCTTGACGACCTCCGGGCGTTCGCTGTCAATCAGATGCAAGAGCTCGCGACGCAAGCGCTCGTAGCCCTCCCGCGTCAGGTAATTCTTGCCGCTCGGAACGGCAGGCGCATCCGGGGCGAGATCTTCTTCATCCTCGGATTCCTTGACAAACGCCTTGTTCATGATGACGCTTCAGCAACCCTTGGACCTGAAACAGGGTGGCCGTTGCCGCGCCCGCGCCAGCCGCGCACAATGATCGCGATTGCAACCGCCGTAAAGATCGCAAACCAGACCCACGACCACTGCGCAATCGACAGCGAAAGAAAGGTCCAGTCGATGCGCGCGCAATCGCCCGTGGCCTGTAGCGCCTTGTTGAGCACCGACAGCCACGGGAAGCGCTGCAGCTGGAACAACAGCGGCGCCGTGCAGGTATCGATGTCCGGCGGATACCACTGCAGCCAGACGTGCCGGCTGGCAAGGCCCAACCCGGTCAGCGATGTCACAAGCAGCACGACACCGTAGACCAGGGCACCAAGCCGGCGCGGCGCGAAGAGCGCGAGGACCAGGAACTCCAGGCCCAGCACGGCAAACATGATGCGCTGCATCATGCAAAGCGGACACGGCTCGAGGTGATCGACGAGCTGCAAGTAAAGGCCAAAGGCGATAAGACCGGTACAGGCCAGAAAGCCCGACAGCGCCAGCTGGCGGATGGTCAATTGTCGCAAACGGCTCACTTGAGGTTGGGCTGGGGCGTGACGCGAAGATACGGCTTGACCACGGTGAAGCCCTTGGGAAATTTCTGCTTCAGGACTTCGGGATCCTGCAAGGACGGCACGATGATGACATCGTCGCCGTATTTCCAGTTGACCGGCGTGGCCACGCTGTGGCTGTCGGTGAGCTGCAGCGAATCGATGACGCGCAGGATCTCGTCGAAATTTCGTCCCGTGCTCGCCGGATAGGTGATCAAGGCGCGCACCTTCTTCTTGGGATCGATGAAAAACACCGAACGCACGGTCACCGTGTCGTTGGCATTGGGATGGATCATGTCGTAGAGATCGGACACCTTGCGGTCAGGATCGGCAAGAACCGGGAATTCGACATGGGTACCCTGGGTTTCATTGATATCGCCAAGCCACTTCAGGTGCGAGTCAACCGCATCGACCGAAACCGCCAGGACCTTGACATTGCGCCTTGCGAACTCGTCCTTGAGTTTTGCCGTCATGCCAAGTTCGGTCGTGCACACCGGCGTGAAATCCTTCGGGTGCGAAAACAGCACGCCCCAGCTCGATCCCAGCCAGTCATGAAAGTGGATATCGCCAACCGTCGATTGCTGCGTGAAATCCGGTGCCGTATCGCCGAGTCGTAAAGTGCTCATGATCCCTCCATTGAAATGACAATCACCTAACCTTGAATCCAGGGCAGCTTGTGATAGCGCCAGCCGCCCGAGGATCCCCGGTGTTTATCGGCGTCGAGGTCACCCTCGAAGCCTTCGAGAATATTGAAAGCGCCGCTATAGCCGGCAGCCGCCGCAGCACTGGCTGCTGCATGCGACCTGACACCGCTGCGGCACAGGAACAGATAATTTTCATCCTTGCCGCCAATCTTTGCCAATTCGGAAAGAAAGCCTTCATTGGGCTGCGCAGCACCGAGCGCGCGCCATTCGATTAACGGCGTATCTGCAATGCGACCCACATACTCGGCTTCAAACCGGGTGCGCACATCGACAATGCGCGCGCACTTGGCATTGACCAGCGCAAACGCCTCTTTCGGGGTCACAGCGCCGCGGTAAGGCAAGGACGATTGGCTGGCACGCTCTTCGGCCGCCTTGAGAATTGCTGTGACGTCTTCATTAGCCATGATCGGACATCCCGTCGAATGCCGCTTCAGCCTCAGATCCGGATCGGCTGTTTGCGCGTTCGACATCATAGAGCGCCGTGAGGTGTTTGTCGCTTCCAGCAAAAATCCGCGCCCGTTTGGGTGTCAGCCACACGACCGATCCCTTTTCGATCCGAAGATGCTCGAATTCCTCGCGCGTCAGGTGGACATCAAGAGGGGATCCTCGCGGCTCGCTGATCAGTTCGATGCGAACCACAGCGCCAAGGGTTGCCACATGCTCGACCGTCGCCTTGGTGGCGTTCGGCTTGGCGCCCATTGACACTTCGATGTCATGGGGCCTGACATAAGCCACGCCATTCGCTTGCGGCCTGCCATCGGCCTTGGCCAGTGCCAGCCGCGTCGTGCCGATGTTCGCGTAACCGTCGCTGATTTCGCTATCGAAGCGGTTGGCGTGACCCAAAAAGCCGTAGACAAAGGGCGTCGCCGGACGATCGTAGACGTCCTTGGGCGTGCCCACCTGCTGGATCTTGCCCTGGTTGAAGACGACGACGCGGTCGGCAACTTCAAGCGCTTCTTCCTGGTCGTGGGTAACAAAAACACTGGTCAGGTGAATTTCGTCGTGCAGGTTGCGCAGCCAGCGTCTGAGGTCCTTGCGAACCTTCGCATCGAGCGCACCAAACGGCTCATCAAGCAGGAGCACGCGCGGCTCGATGGCGAGCGCGCGGGCGAGCGCGACACGCTGCCTTTGGCCACCGGAAAGCTGATGCGGATAGCGTTTGGCAAACTGCTCAAGCTGGATCAGAGCGAGGAGTTCCTGCACCTTTTTTTCGATCGCCTTGCCGCTTGGCCGCTCGCGCCGTGATTTCACCCGCAAGCCGAAAGCCACATTCTCGAACACCGTCATGTGCCGAAACAGTGCGTAATGCTGGAAGACAAAGCCGATGCTGCGCTCGCGCATGTCGCGCGTCGCTGCATTCTCGTCATCGACCATGACGTGACCACGGTCAGCAAAGTCAAGGCCGGCAATGATGCGCAATAGCGTTGTTTTTCCCGAACCCGAGGGCCCAAGCAGCGCAACCAGTTCACCCGGCTCGATGACAAGACTGACGTCATCCAGGGCGAGAAAGCTGCCAAAGCGCTTGCATACGTTCTGTATGGCGATGCTCAAACCATCTCCTTCAGAAGGCCGCGCTCGAGGACGGCCTTGATCATTAGCGTCACAAGGGCAAGCAGCGCCAAAAGCGACGCGCATGCGAAGGCTGCGACCGAGTTGTAATCGTTATAGAGAATCTCGACATAAAGCGGCAGGGTCGTGGTGACACCGCGGATATGACCTGATACCACGGACACGGCACCGAATTCGCCCATGGCGCGTGCACTGCAAAGGATGACGCCATAAAGAAGGCCCCAGCGGATGTTAGGCAGCGTCACGCGCCAGAAAATCTGCAAGCCTGCTGCGCCAAGGAGGTGCGCCGCTTCCTCTTCCTCCCGCCCCTGGGCCTGCATCAGCGGTATCAGTTCGCGTGCGATAAACGGGACCGTCACGAAAATCGTGACGAGCACAATCGCAGGTACGGCAAAGATGATGCGCACACCATGAGACACAAGCCAGGGGCCGAACCAGCCGCTGGCCCCAAAAAGCAGGACGTATGAAAGGCCGGTCACCACCGGTGAGACAGAAAATGGCACCTCGATGAGCGAAATCAAGACCGATTTGCCGCGAAAGTCGAACTTGGCGATCGACCAGGCCGCACAGAGACCGAAAAGGAGATTGGCAGGGACCGAGAGCACGGTGGCCAGCGCGGTCAGGCGCAGCGCGGCCAACGCCTCGGGATCGGCAATGGCCCGGAAATAGGCGCCAATGCCTGCGCGCAAGGCCTCCACCAGGACCGCGGCAAGCGGCATGACCAAGATGATGCCAATCCAAGCCAGCGCCGTGGCCGTGAGCAGAAGCGGCACGATCTGCCTCGCATCGAAGTGCAGGCCTCGCCGCTTTGGCAGCGGCGATGCGGGGTTCAAGGCTGCGCTTGCCATCAGACTCGCCGATCCTGCGCGCTCATGCGCCGCATCCACGCCTGCAACAAATTGATCGGAAGCAACAGCGCGAACGATGCCACCAGCATGACCAGCGCGATCGCCGTGGCCCCGGCATAGTCGTACTGCTCGAGCTTGGTGATAATCACGAGTGGCGTAATTTCAGAGACCATGGGAATGTTGCCCGCGATGAAAATGACCGAGCCGTACTCGCCCAGCGCACGCGCAAATGCCAGCGTGAATCCGGTCATCAGCGCAGGTGCCACAGTGGGCAGGATCACGCGCCAGAAGATTTGCGGCGCCGTCGCACCCAATAGACGGGCCGCCTCTTCCAGTTCGCGCTCGGCCTCGACGAGGACCGGCTGCACCGTGCGCACAACGAAGGGCAGTCCGATAAAGACCAGTGCGACGACCACCCCTGCGCGGTCGAACGCGAGTTTGATGCCAAGCAGGGAAAGTGGCGCTCCAAGCCAGCCGTTCTGGGCGTAGACCGTCGCGAGCGCAATGCCTGCGACGGCTGTTGGCAGTGCAAAAGGCAAGTCGATTAACGCATCGACGATCTTCAAACCCGGATAGCGATAGCGTGTCAGTACCCAGGCAACGAGGAGTCCGAAGACGCTATTCAATAGCGCCGCGATCAAGGAGGCGCCAAACGACAGGCGCAATGAGGCGAGTACACGCGGCGAGGTCACGGCGGCATAAAACTGGGCAGGTGAAAGCTCGAGGCTGCGCACCAATGTCGCGGCGAGCGGCAAGAACACGATCAGGCTCAGATACACCATGACGAAGCCAAGCGTTAACGAAAATCCCGGCAGGACATTCCTTCTAAGCCCAGGAATTGCAATGGCGGGATTCATGACTTCTTGCGCGCAGAAATCTCGTCGAACACGCCACCGTCGCCAAAGTGCCGCTTCTGCGCCGCCGACCAGCCGCCAAAGACGGCATCGATGGTGAACAGCTTGATCGCAGGGAAGGCGTCGGCGTGGCGCTTGGCGACATTCGCATCCGACGGCCGATAATAATGTCTGGCGGCAAGTTCCTGCGCGGTCTCGCTATAGAGGTAGTTGAGATAAGCCTCAGCCAGCTTTTGCGTACCGTGGCGTGCCGTCACGGCATCGACGGCAGCGACCACCGGCTCGGCCAGGATGCTGTCAGCCGGATAGACGATATCGAGCTGGTCCTTGCCAAATTCGTCGCGGGCGAGTTGCGCTTCGTTCTCCCAGGTGAGAAGGACATCGCCAATGCCGCGTCTTGCAAACGTCACGGTCGCGCCGCGCGCCCCGGCATCGAGCACCGGCACATTTGCGTAGAGCCTGGCAACAAAATCCTTTGCCCGGGCATCATCGTGAGCGCTTGAGAGCGCGTGACCATAGGCTGCCAGATAGGCCCAGCGTGCGCCTCCCGATGTCTTCGGATTGGCAACGACCACAGATACGTTGCTTTTGACAAGATCGTCCCAGCCCCTGATATTTTTCGGGTTGCCGTGCCTGACCAGAAAAATGATCGTCGACGTGTACGGTGCAGAATGGTTGGGCAGGCGTTCGCGCCAGTTGCGATCAGTCAGGCCCTGCGCTGCGATGGCATCGATGTCGGACTGCAGCGCGAGGGTCACGACATCGGCTTCGAGTCCATCGATGACAGCGCGTGCCTGCTGCCCGGAGCCGCCGTGAGACATGTTGATCGCGATCGTATCGGCGTGGGTCTTCTTGTAGTAGTCGACAAACGCCTGGTTGTAGTCGCGATAGAACTCGCGCGTCGGATCGTAGGAGACGTTCAGAAGCGACGCCGCAAACGCCGCTTGGCCAATGCACAAGGCGAGCATGACGGCAGCGCCGCGAACGACTGCGCGCAGCGGGCCGACCGGACGTGCTTTTCTGCGACGATGCAACAAGGGTGGGCGTAATCAGGAGGTGCGATTCGCTGCAATCGCGACGACATCGGGCATGACTTCGCCAGCGGCAGGCTCAGACTGAACGCGGCTGACGTCGGCAAAAACATCGCCCATGCAAAGCAGCGTGGGCAAATCCCCAACAGGCCGGTCAAGCCCTCTCGACAGGCGGCTAAGCGTGCTTGGGATCACGGTCTTTGCAGGGCTTGATGCGCCCGACACGACAGCGACCGGCCAATTCCTGTCCCGGCCGGCCTCGATCAAGGCCAAGGCCACCTTTTGCGTCTCGTGCCCGGCCATATAGACCACGGCAGTATCTGCAGCGAGGATGCTCCTGACATAGTCAGACGGGTTCTCGTCGGTTGCAACGCGCGGCGTGACGAACACCACCGAGCGGCTAAGCGCGCGGCGCGTGAGCGAAATACCCAGATCGGCGGCCGCGGCGAACGCCGCGGAGATGCCAGGCACGATCTCGACTTCAAGTCCTGCTCGCACGAGTGCGTCAATCTCTTCCTGGGCGCGACCGAAAAGCATCGGGTCACCGCCTTTTAGGCGGACAACGCAGGGATAACGGGCCGCGGCATCGATCAGTCGCTTGTTGATGAAGCTTTGCGCGCTCGAGTGCGCACCGCAGCGCTTGCCAACGGCAACGCTCCTGCCCTTGATGAGCGCCAGCACGCGAAGATCGATCAAGGCATCATGAAACACGATATCTGCCTCGCCCAAGAGGCGAAATGCCTTGCGTGTCAGGAGTTCGGGGTCGCCAGGACCTGCGCCGACGAGATAAACCCTAGCCATGGACGCGATCCATCGGTGATGGCCCGATCATCCCCGCCGCGACCGTGTGATTGGTGACTTCATCGATGACGATGAAGGCACCGGTTGCACGATTGTCGATGAAGTCATCCGCGGACAAGGCATCGCGGGTTTTCAAGAAGACGCGGCCGATATCGTTCATCTGCAGCGATCCGCTCGCATCCGAAGGCGAAAGCGATGCGATATCGAGGCGATAATCGATCACCGGAAACGTCGCGCGCGTTGTGCGCGTCGTATGCTTGACGAGGTAGCGGCGCGCCGGATCCAGGGGTTGCTGATCCATCCAGCAAAGCAGCGCAGAAAACTCGCGCGACATCTGCGTTGGCAAGGCTTCGTGGGTGAAAAGGTTGCCGCGCGACACGTCGATCTCATCGACGAGCACCACGGTCACCGATTCCGGGGCGCTCGCTTCCGTGACCGCTTGTGCGCCGCGATACAGCTGGGCGACGCGTGTCGTCTGCCGTGAGGGCTCGACGACGATGGCATCGCCCACGCGCAGCGTGCCCGATTCGATGCGGCCCATGTAACCGCGCACGAAACCCGCATCCAGGCCGGGACGGCTGACCAGCTGGATCGGCAATCGCAGCGGCCTGCCTTTAACAGGTACAACGCTGGCGTGTTCGAGCACCTCCATCAGCGTGGGTCCGTGATACCACGGCATCGCCTCCTTGCGCTCGATGACCATGTCGCCATGCAACGCCGAGAGCGGCACGTAGTGGACCGAATCGATGCCAAGGCGGGCGATGAGGCCGCCAAATTGTTCGCGCAAGGCAACGAACGCAGCCTCGGAATAATCGACCAGGTCCATCTTGTTGATCGCGACCACGACATGCCGGATACCCAAAAGCGAGGCGATCGCCGCATGGCGCTTGGACTGCGGCAAGACACCCTTGGAGGCATCAAGCAGGATGATGGCAAGATCGGCCGTCGATGCGCCGGTGACCATGTTGCGCGTGTACTGCTCGTGCCCGGGGGTGTCAGCGAGGATGTACTTGCGCGTTGGTGTCGAGAAATAGCGATAGGCGACATCGATGGTGATGCCCTGCTCCCGCTCGGCGATAAGGCCGTCGGTGATCAGTGCGAGATCCAGCGGGCCATCGCCCGCGTCGGCGCCCGAGCGTCGTGCCCGGGTCGCGCTGGCGCGCGCAAGCGTTGCCAGCTGGTCGTCGAAAAGTGACTTGGAGTCATAGAGCAAGCGCCCAAGCAGCGTGCTCTTGCCGTCATCGACGCTGCCCGCCGTCGACACGCGAAGAAGGCCTCGATCCATCAGAAGTATCCTTCCTTCTTGCGCAACTCCATCGACGCTTCGGACGTCTGGTCGTCAAGGCGCGTTGCGCCGCGTTCGGTAATGCGGCTTGCCGCGGTCTCGGCAATGATCTCCTCAAGCGTCGAGGCGCTCGATCGCACCGGCGCCGTGCAGGTCATGTCGCCCACCGTTCGAAAACGCACGCCGAGCTCGCGCACAATTTCGCCCGCACGCGGCTGGAGCAAAAGCGACACGGGCAAAATGCCGCCGTCGCGCTCGATCACCGCGCGCTGGTGGGCAAAGTAGATCGAGGGCACGGCCAGCTGCTCGCGGGCGATGTATTGCCAGACATCGAGTTCTGTCCAGTTGGAGATCGGAAATACGCGCCAGTGCTCACCGCTATGGATGCGGGTGTTAAACAGATTCCACAGTTCCGGTCGCTGGTTTTTGGGGTCCCACTCGCCAAACTCGTCGCGCAGCGACAGCATGCGCTCCTTGGCGCGTGCCTTTTCCTCGTCACGGCGGGCGCCGCCAAAGCACGCATCAAACTTGAATTCCGCGATCGCATCGAGAAGAACAATGCTCTGGTAGCGGTTGCGACTTTCGCGTTCATGACGCAGGCGAATCCGTCCGCTGGCAATCGCATCGTCAAGCGAGCGCACGATCAATTCCTCGCCGAGTTCGGCCGCACGGCGATCGCGAAAGGCGACGACTTCGGGGAAATTGTGGCCGGTATCGATGTGCAGCAGCGGAAACGGGAACCGTCCCGGCCGAAAGGCCTTCTCGGCCAGGCGCAGCATGACAATCGAATCCTTGCCGCCGGAAAACAGCAGCGCCGGATGGCGACACTCCGCCGCCACCTCGCGCATGAGGTGAATCGCCTCGGATTCCAGCCAGTCGAGATGTGCGTCCTTAACGCGCAAATGCTCGCTCCCATCAATGACCATGTCGTCCCTCATGCGATGGGTCCTGCTGCAACATGCAGGCCACATTCCTTCTGAGTCTCATTTTCCCACCACCAGCGGCCAGCGCGCAGATCCTCACCTGCAGCGACCGCGCGCGTGCACGGCGCGCAGCCGATGCTCGGGTATCCGCGGGCGTGCAGCGCGTGCGTCGGAACCCGCTTTTCGCCCAGGTACTCCCAGACGTCCTCATCGGACCATTCGATGAGCGGGTTGAACTTGACGACTTTGTTTGCCCCATCGAACTCCTCGGCGCTTAGGGTGCTGCGGGCTGCCGACTGGGCACGCCTTAGACCCGTAATCCAGGCGCCGTGTCCGGCAAGCATGCGGCCAAGGGGCTCGACCTTGCGGATGTGGCAGCATTCGCGCCGCTGCGCAACGCTTTCATAAAACGCGTTGATGCCATTGATTCTGACATAAGACTCGACTGCAGGAGCGGCGGGAAAGAAGGCTTCGATCTTGACGCCATAGTGCTCGGTCACGCTTTGCCATAACTGGTAGGTTTCGTCAGGCAGTCGCCCCGTGTCGATGGTGGCAATCGAAATTTTGCGATGGCTCCTCGCGATGGCGTCGGTCAGAACCATGTCCTCGGCACCGAAACTCGTGCTGAGCAGCGGCTTTGCATGCGCTTGCTCGATCCTCGACAGGGTATCGTGCAAGTCTCTTTCGAGGTCGGCTTTTTGCGCCATGCTCACGCCCGGCCGGCAAGCGCCAGGAGCGCTTCCTCGCGCCGGCGAAAAAGGGGCTCGAGCACCGCGCTTGCCTGATAGGTTTCGCGAAAGTCGCCAAATCCCTTGATGAATTCATCGATCGAGCGATCAGGACGCGGCACGAAGGCATCGAAGCCGCAACGCTGCATGTAAAACGCTTGATCGCGCAACACATCGCCCACCGCCCGGATCTGGCCACCATAACGCAGGCGCTCACGCAACAGGGCAGCAATGCTGTAGCCGCGACCATCGCTAAATACCGGAAATTCAATGGCGACTGCCGCGACTGCGGCAAGCTGGCCGGCAAGGCGCAGCGGGTCGTCGCTTGACTTCAACAGGACCACGACCTTGCGCCCCTTGAGCGCGCCTTGCGTCGCACCATCGAGCCAAAGCGCGAGCGGAACGACGATTTCCGTCGTGGTGGGAATCGCGCCGATCGATTCCAGGTCTGCAATGACCACCGCTTCACGCTTTTCGATGCGCGCTGGCTCGCCGTAACGTGCAAGCACGATTTCAGGCATGTTCGGGCTCTTTGTAGACATGATTCTTGAAGGGTTCAATTCCGACCCTGTGGACGGTGTCGATGAAGCGCTCGTCGCCATGGCGCTCACGCACATAGACCTGCAAGAGACGTTCGATGACATCAGGCATCTGCGCACGAGCAAACGACGGCCCGATGATCTTGCCAATCGATGCCGCGTTTCCTTGCGAGCCACCAATGGTCACCTGATACCACTCTTCGCCATTCTTGTCGACGCCAAGGATGCCGATATGACCGATGTGATGATGACCGCAGGCGTTGATGCAGCCCGAGATATTGACATCGATATCGCCGATGTCGTGCATGAAATCGATGGCATCGATGCGCTCGTCGATGCGTCTTTGGATCGCCTCTGCGACCGGGATCGATTTGGCATTCGCCAGCGCGCAGAAGTCCCCGCCTGGGCAGCAGACGATATCGGTCACAAGGCCGATGTTCGGTGTGGCAAGGCCAAGCGGGCGCAGCGCCTCGAAAAGCGCGAACAAGGCGTCTTGCCTGACATCGGCAAGAATCAGATTCTGCTCGTGAGAAACCCGTGCTTCGCCAAAGCTGAAGGCCTCGCTTAGCGCTGCAATTGCATCGAGCTGATCGGCGCTCGCGTCACCCGGGGGCGAGCCCGTCTTCTTTAGCGACAGCGTGACCGCGGCGTAGCCGCGCACACGATGTGCCGTGACATTGCGCTTGAGCCAGTTCGAAAAAGGCTTGGATGTCGCCGCCTGGCGGGCGAGCAGGCTCTCCTCGTTTGCGCACTCGGCATAGGGCGGATCCTCGAAAAACGACGCGAGCCTTGCAAATTCGGCGTCTGGAACGGTGCCGGGACCGCCTGCGAGGTGCGACCACTCGTCTTCAACGTGCCTTGCAAACACGTCGGGCGTGAGATCGCGAACGAGGATCTTGATGCGTGCCTTGTACAGGTTGTCGCGACGGCCAAAGCGGTTGTAGACACGCAGGATCGCGCTCAGATAATTGAGCAGTTCGGCGCGCGGCAGGCGCTCGCGAATAAGGTGGCCGATGACCGGAGTGCGCCCAAGACCGCCACCGGCGTAGATCGAGTAGCAGGGCTCACCTTGCTCATTGCGGGTCAGCAGTACACCGATGTCATGCGCAAGCACCGCTGCGCGGTCGTTCAAGGCACCGTTCACCGCGATCTTGAACTTGCGCGGCAGATAGGCGAATTCCGGGTGAAAGGTCGACCATTGCCGGATCAGCTCGCACGTCGGCCGCGGATCTGCCACCTCGTCGGCCGCGACCCCGGCGAAATGGTCGGTTGTGGTGTTGCGGATGCAATTGCCACTGGTCTGGATCGCGTGCATCTCGACCTTGGCAAGTTCGGCCAGGATGTCGCCGCAATCCTCAAGCTTTGGCCAGTTGAACTGAATGTTCTGGCGTGTCGTAAAGTGGGCGTAGCCGCGATCGAAGCGCCGGGCAATTTCGGCCAGCTTGCGCAGCTGATTCGCCCTGAGCATGCCGTAGGGGATGGCCACGCGCAGCATCGGCGCATGGCGCTGCAGGTAAAGGCCGTTTTGCAAGCGTAACGGACGAAATTCGTCCTCGCTCAGGTCGCCCTTGAGAAAGCGTGCGAGCTGATCCTTGAATTGCGCGACCCGGTCAGAAACGATGGCGCGATCGATTTCGTCATAGAGATACATGCATGCCGATACAAATGAACGTGCGCAAAGAATACGCACTGCGGCATATTCTGTAAAAGTACTAAAAATGATTTCTTTATTCTAATTCATTATATGCAAACGACCAATCCGGCGCGTCGAGCGTAGCCACGCAGATTGCGCAAGCGCACGAGGCGCTGGCGCTACCGCAAGCGCTACATTGACCCAGTCCAGTCCTGCTGAACACCCGCTAGCATTGAAAAAGGCCTGTTTGGGGCCCCCATACCAAAGGTTGGAGACATGAACGAAACCCTCGATTTCGTTATCGTTGGCGCGGGATCGGCTGGCTCAGTGCTCGCCTCGCGTCTTTCCGAGGACGGCAAACACCGGGTCGGGCTGTTTGAGAGCGGACCTAGCGATCGGCAATGGATCGTCGACACGCCCTTTGGCATTGTCGCGATGCTTCCGCGCGCGCTGAATAACTGGGCCTACACGACCGCCCCGCAAAAGGGCTTGAACGGGCGTCGCGGCTTTCAGCCGCGCGGGCGGGTGCTTGGCGGCTCGAGCTCGATTAACGCCATGGTCTACGTGCGCGGCCATCCCGCCGACTACGACGATTGGGCCTCGCTTGGCAACCCGGGCTGGGCCTGGCAGGACGTCCTGCCGTATTTCATCAAGTCCGAGAACAACCAGGACTTCAACGGCCCGCTGCACGGCACAAGCGGCCCGCTTAACGTCGCTAGGTTGCGTACCGACAATGCCATGCACGAGGTCTTTCTCAACGCCGCGCGCGAAAGCGGATTCGCCATCAACCCTGACTTCAACGGCACGACGCAAGAGGGCATCGGCATCTATCAGGTGACGCAAAAAGACGGCGAACGCTGGAGCGCATCGCGCGCCTATCTTCGCGCGCATATCGGCAAGCGCCCCAACCTTGAGGTCGCCATCAAGACCGACGTCCTGCGCATCCTGTTTGCGGGCAAGCGTGCCATCGGCATCGAAGTTCGGCGCGAAGGAAAGCTGTGCCAGGTGTTCGCGCGAAAGGAGGTCATCGTCTGTGCCGGCGCATTTGGCTCACCCAAGCTGCTCTTGCTCTCAGGCATCGGCGCGCGGAGAGAATTGAACCGGCACGGCATTGCCCCGGTCGCTGAACTCAAGGGCGTGGGCAGGAATCTGCAGGATCATCCCGACTTCATCTTTGCCTATCGCGCTTCCCATCCTGGCCTTTTCGGACTGTCGCTGCCAGGGCTGTGGGGTCTGGCAAGAAGCCTGCGCCAGTACCAGCGCACGCGGCGCGGCATGCTCTGCACCAACTTCGCGGAAGGCGGCGGCTTCATCAAGCGCTCGAGCCAGTCGCAAAGACCCGACTTCCAGCTGCATTTTTGCATTTCGGTGGTGGATGACCATGCCCGTCGACTTCACGCCGGAGCAGGCTTTTCCTGCCACGTGTGTCTTTTGCGTCCCAAAAGCCGCGGCACGGTGACGCTGTCCGGGCCGGATCCCGGCCTTGCGCCAACGATTGATCCGAATTTTCTGGGCGAGGAAGAAGACGTGCTCGCCATGATTGACGCTTTCAAGGCGACGCGGCGCCTTCTGGATGCACCCTCGCTGCAAGCGCTGGTGCAGCGTGACCTGTATACGCAGGGCGTCAACGACGATGCATCCATCCGGGCGCTTTTGCGGCAACGCGTCGACACCGTCTACCACCCCGTCGGAACCTGCAAAATGGGCAACGATGCGGACGCGGTTGTCAGTGCCGAGTTGCGCGTTCACGGTATCGAGAACCTTCGCGTCGTCGACGCCTCGATCATGCCCACGCTAATCGGCGGCAATACCAATGCGCCAACCATCATGATCGCCGAAAAAGCTGCCGACGTGATCCTCGCAGCTGCCAGCGCGCAAGCGCCCTAGGGGCGGGACGATTACGAAGGCGTCGTCACCGGTCCGAGAAGCTCAGGCGCAGGGGCCGAATTGTCATCTCCCGCTGCCGGCTTGGCGCCCGCATCCGGCTTGACCGCTGCAGGTGCGCCTGCTGCGCCGGCAGAAGGCGCACTCGGGGTTGGGCTGCCCGGCGAAGCCTGAGCGGCATCGCCTGGCGTTTTCGCTGGAGCCGGCAACGAGGCGTCCGCATCCTCGCGTTTCTTCTCGCCCGCCGGATTTTGCGTCGCCGGTTTCACGGCAGGCAACGGGTCGGGCTTTTTCGTGCCGTAGTCAGCGCCCAGCTGCTTCAGATACTTGTCGGTCAACCCGAAAAAGCGCTCGTAGAGCGGTCCGGCCGGAATGGTTTCGCTCGCTACCTTGACGAGCGAATCGTCGCTCGAGCCAAAAGGCAGTGACACTGCACCCAAGGCGCCGACGCCGACGCTTGCCGAGCTGCTGGTCTTTTTGATCGCATAGCGGTCTTGCAGTGCATTGACGAACACCGTCGACTTGTTGCCCTCGGGACTATCGGAGACGCAGACCACGTGAAACGCCACCTCGACGTGCGAATCTGCCGCGGGTTGGAAGCTCTTCTGGCCATTGACCAGGTCGGCCTTGACGTCAGCGACGATATAGCCCTGACTCAAAAGCGCGCGGCGCGCCGCCTCGCAGGTGGCAATCGCGTTTGCCGCATACTCTCTTGAGAATACGCCAGTGGTTCCAAACGCTTCCTTCTGATAGACAGCCGATTCCGTGGACGTGCAGCCGGCAGCCAGCACCGACAGCGCGATGAGGATCGCGCGCCCGACAGGCAATCCAGAAAGGCGCATAAGACAACCGTAATCGACAGAAAACCCGATGGTGCCACGTTCGGCTGCGAGATAGCCGGCCATCAGCCACAAAATGCGCGCGTATCTGGCAACACTTTGCAACCGGCATGGCGCGCCTGGACGCTTTGATGCCCGCTGGCGTTTAAGGTTTCACGATCGGCTGGAATCCTGCGTCACGCATCTGCCAGAGGGCAAATGACCACTGATGCGCGAGAAGCGCCGCGCGGCCGGAAATAACCTCATGCCGACCCCTCGAGAAGGCGGCCTCGGCTTTTCATCCGGCTCCTGATTTCAGGATCCGACAGGTTCTCCAAATAGCGATGGGGATCGGTCACCTTGGTGCCGAAATAATCGTCGACGACCGGACGGACCTGTGCAACGGGCGGCGCGTCGGCGGCTGCGAGCGGCAAGGCCAACACCGTCATTCCTGTAAGCACAAGAGTGCGCAGGCAAATGCGAGTCTCAGCGCTGGCTCCGCTTCGGAATTCCACGTCCGCAAGCCGCATGCGCTGGTGGTGTGCAAGGTGATCCGCAACCCAGGTTCTGACGCAATGCCATCCGTGATCGTAGCCTGCATGCCCCGGTGCCAGCGCAGATCAGACCTGCGAACAATTCGCAGGCACCAACCCGCGCTACCGCGCCATGGCAAAGCTCGACAGGGCAAGAACAACGAAGGCACAGCGGTTGCGAGGGGAAGACCATGCCAGCGACAGTGGCAGACCATTGCGAATAACACAGGAGATCGACATGAGGACCCTAGCGAAATGTTTTGGTGCAGCCAGCTTGGTTGCAATGTCAGGCGTTGCGATGGCGCAAGGCGCAGGCAGCGGCCCCGGTGCTGCAAGTACCGGGGTTACGGCCACAGGTTCCGCATCCAGCAATCTTGGCAACGGCAACGCGCAGGCCGGTATTGGCGCCAACGGCCAGAGCGTGGGCGGCTCCAGCGCCCAGACCGACGTCGGCGCAACGGGCTCGACGAAGAGTCCCGTCCACGCAACGCGCACACCCAAGACGACCCCCGGCTCGGCGTCAGCCAAGCCCGGCAACGGCGGCTCAGGTGACACGTCCATGACAAATTCGGGCGCAAGCCCCACCGGCGGCGCCGCAGGCGGCAAGTAGACAGGCGCATCCGCGCGCGCCGATTCGCGCGCATTGTCGCCAACAATCAGCCGGAGACCCGTGATTGTCGTGCTGCTCGCAGGCACGCTTGCCGCAACTGTTTCATCTTAGCCGATGGCCAAGCAGGCGCGCCGCGCGCCTCTAGCCGCGCTGTCCATGGCCGCGCCCACGCGCTGGCGGCACGACGCTGTCCTTCGTTTCAAGACAGGCGTTCGCCCCGGGCGAAGGCAGCCTGACACCTTTTCGCGGTTGGACGATGCAAGGTCAAGGTCTCTATACTTGGCCGTTGACCGCGTGCCAGCCCGCCAGCCCTTTCAATGATCAAGCTTTACAGCTACTTTCGAAGCTCAGCCTCCTATCGCGTTCGCATCGTACTGGCAATGAAGTCGCTGCCCTACGAATACATCGGCATTCATCTTCTCAAGGGTGGCGGCGAACAGTTTTCCCCCGAGTACCGCAAGCTGAATCCTTCCGCGCTCACGCCCACGCTCGTTGCAAGCGATGGTGCGGTGATCACGCAATCGCTTGCGATCATCGACTACCTCGAAGAGACGCATCCGAACCCAAGCGTTCTACCTGTTGCCGCTGCCGATCGCGCCTACGTGCGCTCGATTGCCTTGCAGATCGCATGCGAGATTCATCCGCTTAACAATCTGCGCGTACTTTCGTATCTGAAGGACGTCGTCAACGCGGCCGAAGACACAAAGTCGGCCTGGTACGCGCACTGGGTGAAGCTCGGCTTTGATGCCATCGAAGCGACCCTGGCGAGCGATCCGCGCACGGGCACATTCTGTTTCGGTGAGCATCCTACGCTTGCTGACATCTGCCTTGTACCCCAGGTATTCAACGCGAAACGCATGGGCATCGCCCTTGACGCATATCCAACCATTGCACGCATCAACGACGCCGCATGCGCGCTCGAGGCATTTTCCAAGGCAGAGCCGTCGCGGCAGCCTGACGCCTTCTGACGCTCGAGGTGAATCGGCTCAGGTCCTCGACTGCGGCTCGTAGCGGCCATTAATCACGGTCCAGCCGGCATCGGCAAAAATCGTCGTTGCCGTCAGAAGCTGCTGGCACCGGATGCCAAGAACATGACAGGGCCAGCCATTTCTTCCGCTTCCACCCAGCGATTTAGCGCCGTGTGCCTAAGCACCTTTTGGCCTACGTCTTTCTGCCGCCAAGGTATGCAAGGCGAACTTCGTCGTTGCTCCAAAGTTCCTCCGGCCTTCCTTCGATCACGAGTCGCCCGGTCTCGAGCACGTAGCCCCGATCGGCAACGGAAAGCGCCATATGGGCATTCTGTTCGACCAGCAACACAGTGGTCCCCTGGCGGCGAATGTCGCTGATCACGCGGTAGACCTGCTGCACCACCATCGGCGCCAAGCCGAGCGATGGCTCGTCAAGCAACAGCAGCCGGGGCCGGGCCATCAATCCCCGCGCAATCGCCACCATCTGCTGCTGGCCTCCGGAAAGGGTCCAGCCCAAAGCGTTGGCGAACGGTTCGATCTCGGGAAACACCTCGAACATGCGACGTACTTCGAGCGCGCGTTCGGCGCGCGTGGTCTTGCGGTTGGAACTGCCAAGGGCAATGTTCTCGAAAACGGAAAGTCCAGGAAACACCCGACGTCCTTCGGGCACATGGGCGACACCCAGTCGCACGATGGCTTCGGCCGAAAGATCTGCAAGCGAAGACTGGCCAAAACGGATATCGCCTGAAGAGGACTTGATAAGTCCTGAAACCGTCCGCAACGTGGTGCTCTTGCCCGCACCGTTGGCACCCAGGAGGGTCACGATTTCGCCCTCACCGACACGAAGGGTGAGGCCCTTGATGGCCTCGACCTTGCCGTAGCAAGCCGAAACCCCATCAAGTTCAAGCAGTGCCATGGGCTGCTTCCTCGCCGAGATACGCCGCAATCACCTGCGGGTCGTGCAAGACATCGATCGGCTTGCCATCGGCAATGCGGCGACCGAAATTCAGTACGGTGATATGGTCGGCGACCTGCTCAACCAGATTCATGTCGTGATCGATGATCAGGATCGTCAGCCCATGGCCCTTAAGACGTTGCAGCAGCAACACCAGTGCGTCCTTTTCGATGTGGTTTAGCCCCGCACCAGGTTCATCAAGGAGCAAGAGCGCGGGATTGCCCGCCAGTGCGCGCGCGATTTCAACATGGCGCTGGTGCCCGTAGGAAAGACTGCCGACGCTTTCATCGGCACGTTCTGCAAGACCCACGAATTCAAGGGCTGCGAGCGCGTGGCTATCGAGGGCCTTGGCGCCACTAGCGAGGGTGTTGCCGGGTCTCTCGGCGCCGACCTTGACGTTGTCAAGGATGCTCATCGCACCGAAAAGTCGGATGTTCTGGAACGTCCGTCCCATGCCGGCTGCGGCGCGCCGGTGGGGTGGCAAGGCGCTGACATCGCGCCCGGAAAGCACGATGTGCCCGCCACTTGAACGATAGATGCCGCTTAGGACATTCAGGAGCGTGCTCTTTCCCGAGCCGTTGGGGCCGATCAGTGCGTGCACGGTATTGTGGGCGATCTTCAGATCAACCTGATCGACTGCCTTCAGTCCGCCAAAGTGCTTGGACAGGGCGCTCACCTCAAGGATGACGCTGCCGTCGGGTTCGCCCTTCTTTAGCGTCAGCGGAAGCGGGGCAAGGCCGTCCAGCACGCGCAAGGGTGGCGGATAGAACTTCTGCCAGAAGCGGTTGACAAAACCCCAGATACCTTCGGGCATGAAAACCATGATCAGGATCACCGCCGCGCCATACACCGCGAGATAGATCACCTTCAGAAAACGCAGCCATTCAGGCAGCAGAATGAGAAGACCCGTCCCGAACGCCGTGCCAAACGGTGATCGCGCACCACCAAGCAGCGCCATGGTGAGAAACACCACGGATTCGCTGAAGCTGAACTGATCCGGGCTGATATAGGTAAATCCGCCCGCAAAAAGACCGCCGCCAAGCCCACCGAGCGCAGCAGATAGTGTGAATGCGAGGACCTTGGTCTGGTAGGTGTTCACACCGGTTACGCCGGCTGCGAGTTCATTGTCGCGCACGGCCTGCATGGCGCGACCCAGCCGCATCATTCTTAACCGGTAGACCCAGTAGCCAACGATACAGAGGATGCCAATGCAAAACGCGAGATAGCGCGTGCCCTCCGCAAGGGAAAGGCCAAGCAAGGTCGGTCTTGCAATACCTGGCACGCCGTCGGGACCGTGCGTGACGGCGATCCAGTTGGTCAGAATCAGCGTTGCGATCATCTGGAAGCTGATAGTCACCATCGCCAGATAATGCCCACCGAGTCGCAGCGAAGTCAGGCCAAGGATTGCCCCGGCAAGGGCGGCGATGCCAATGCCAAGAATCGCCGCGAGCCAGAACGATAGAGATAGCGTCGTCGTGCCCAGGGCCACGCTATATGCACCAAGGCCAAAGAATGCGGCTTGGGCCAGATTGATCTGCCCGGTATAGCCAAGTACGATCGTCAGCCCGAGAACCGCGATGGCATACGTCGATGCCTGCATGAGCAGATTGAGCGAGTACCCCTGAAGCGGGACAGACAGCACTGCGAGCACGGTGCATGACGCGACGATGGCGTAGACCACGGTGCCAAGGTCGCCCGGATGCCAGCGTCGTTTGCCGCGCCCGGTCGGCACCGCCTTTGCGGCCAGGCTATCGGCACTCATGCCTTCTCCGCAACGCGCTCACCAAGAAGGCCCTGGGGTCGAAACAGAAGGACAATAAAGAGGGCGAGAAAGGCGAAAGCGTCCTTGTACGGTACCGAAATGTATGCGGCGCCGAAGGTCTCGATGACACCGAGAATCAGTCCACCAATGATTGCGCCTGTGACCTCGCCAAAGCCGCCGATGATGCTCGCGGCAAAAGCCTTTAGCGCGATTGACGAACCCATGCCAACCGATACGAAAAGGATTGGCGCAACCAGCACGCCGGCAAGACCGCCAAGCGTCGCACTGTAGATGAACGTCACCATGATCATGGTGCCCACTGAAATGCCAAGCAGCGAAGCCATTTCCTTGTCCTGCGAAACCGCCTGGAGTTTCTTGCCGATGAAGGTGCGCTCGAAAAAGAGGAACTGGAACGCCACCATGGCCGCGGCCACACCGATGATAAGAAGATACTGGCTGTCAAGGAAAACCGAGCCGATGGTGATGCCTTGCCCTGAAAACACGGTGGGCAGGCTTTGCGGCCGGGGGCCATATGCGGCCAGGACGCCGTTTTCGAGAAGGATCGATGCGCCGATGGTACTGATGATGACCGGCAGAAAACTGCGATTGCGCAAGGGGTAGTACACGGCCAGATTGAATATCGAGCCAAAGGCGGCAAGCGCGGCCAGCGTAAGGATGATGCTAAGCCAATAGGGCAAGCCGAAATCGATGGCGAGCACGACCATCGAGAATGCGCCAAGCATGGCGAAATCCCCCTGGGCGAAATTGACCACGTTGGTTGCCCGATAGATGAGAACGAAGCCCAGCGCAACCAGCGCATAGATGCTTCCCACCCCGATGCCGGTGAAAAGCAACTGCAGATTGAACCCCATTCTCAGAGTCTCACGGGTACCTGGTCATCGTGCCTTGGCTTAGTCCTTGAAGTCGATGTGCTTTTCGAAAACGATGGTGCCGTCGTTGTTCTTGACGATGTTATAGCCGTGCAGGCCGTCACCGTTCTTGTCGAAGTTGTAGACCCCCTCTGCACCCTGGTACCCCTGCACGGCAAGGATGGCTTGACGCACTTTCTCGGGTTCAAGACTCTTGCCATTGGCAATTGCAAGCGCAAGCACGTGCACCGCATCGTAGGCCCACGAGCCGAAGATGTCGGGAGTGGTCTTATAGGCCGCCTCGTACTTGGCCGCGAATTCCTTGGCAGCCGGGCTCGAGTCGCGATTGAAATCGACCACGGCGTAGGATCCGTACAGCGCCGCGCCGGCAAGTTTGAGCGCGGTCGTCGTGACCGTCGTGGGCGAGCCCACCCACGCAGGCTTGACACCAAGCTGCTGCAGCTGCTTGGCGAAAATTCCCTGATCGGGCTCATTGGTCATATAGGTACCGAGGATGTCGGCACCGGATTGCTTGACAGCGAGAACCACCGGCGTGAAATCCTGTGAATTGCTGGTGTAGCCTTGCACCAGAACCGGCTCGACGCCCATCGACTTGAGGGAGGCGACGAGCGAAGTCATGCCAGCCGTGCCAAATGCGTCAGTCGCATGCACCACGGCCCACTTCTTCTTGCCAAGCGTATTGACGCCGAAGTCGGCAATCACGCGAGCTGAATAGCTGTCGTTCGGGCGAAAGCGGAAAAGCCACGGATTTCCCATGTGCGTCAAGGACGGATCGGTGCCACCGATCAGGACCGGCTTTGCGACCTTCAGCACATCTGGCGCCATGGCATGCACCTGGGTGCTGCGAATCGGACCGAGGAAGGCGACGATGTCCTTGTCGCCTGCCACCTTGCTAAAGGCCAGGATGACTCCGGGGTTGGTACTCTGGTCATCCTCGATGACAAGCTGAAGCTGGCGCCCGAGTACGCCGCCAGCCTTGTTGATTTCATCGACTGCGAGCATTGCGCCTTCAGTCTGGAACTTGCCGGACTCGGCAACCGGTCCCGTAGACGGTGCAACCATGCCGATTTTGATCGGGTCTGCGGCGTGTGCCGCAGCTCCGACTGCAGTCAACGCAATCGCAGCCAAAGACACCACCATGCCAAAGGCATTTCTCAACATTTGTCGTCTCCTCTTTGTAGAGCTGTTATGTCAGCTTCGTAAAATGGCGCGACTGTTATCGATTTTGGGCGTCGCAGCTAAATTGTATGCCGATCGGATACGAATCGGCAGTATTCTGGTGCTGCGTCGCTCGTATAGGGAAAAACACTGACGCGAGAGATCAATCTCGTGGCGGCCTGAACATGGATCCAAAGCTCTCAACGCATCAATTCGGCGTCCTCGCCGAACTGCCACCCAATGTGCTGCTGATCGGCGCCATTTGGGTCTGTGCGGCCGATGGCATTTTCGCTGCAATGTGGCTTTCTTCCCAGTTCGTGTCGCTGCCAGAGAGCGTGCTGGCTGGGCTGATCCTCTTTGCCCTGCTCGTGCTCGTGAACTCCTCGCGCGTGCTGAGCGCCCTCGCGAGCCTTGCCACGGGAATGGTTTATGGCGGCCTGATTTTCTCGTTCTCGCACATCACGTTTTTTGCCGTGCTCGTCGCGTTGCAGGTCGGCCTCATGCACTATTGTGCATTTCAACTCCTTGCCAAAAACAGGTTACGACTTGCGTTGTCACGAGCCGGACGCGCCAAGCCAGCGCCCGCGGATTCGCAAGTCTCCGCGGGTGCACCGTAAGACCTGGCATCGATCGCAGTCGTGCCATTTGCGCCCGTCACAAGCGCTTTGACGCCGCAAGTTTTCGCGGGTGCGCGGGTTACAATTGCAAACTTTGCGCGCCTCGCGACCTTATCGACGGTCGCACTGCGCCCGCATTGCAACGCCGACGACCGTGCGCAACTGACAGGACTTTCTTGATGCCCGCAGTACCAGCCGCCGCCGAAGCAAGCGCCCGATCGCCGGCGTACACAGGCATACTGCCCTGCCAGAAGATACGCGAGATGATCGCGGTCGGCGAAATCAGCGCGCCCCGAGATATGGATCTGCATGCACCGATTACGGTAGACCAGATCCAGCCTGCGAGTCTCGATTTGCGCCTTGGCCATTTTGCGTACCCGGTTGACGCGAGCTTTTTGCCTGGCAAAGGCACGAAAGTGCTGGAAAAAATGGCCGCATTGGACGCCGAGTTCAAGCGCTTCGCGATCGACCTGAGCAAGGGCGCGGTGCTTGAGAAGGGCCGTGTATACGTCGTGCCCCTGCTCGAAGCGATCAAGCTTAGGGCGGATGTTCAGGCGTTTGCCAATCCGAAAAGCTCGACCGGACGGCTTGACATCCTGACACGCTTGATTGCCGACGAGGCGTCGCTTTTTGATCAGGTCGAAGAAGGATACCGGGGGCAACTCTACCTTGAGATCGCCCCACGCAGCTTCAGCGTTGTGGTCAAGACCGGCACGCGCTTGAACCAATTGCGTTTTCAACGGACCCGCGGTGAGGCTCCAAAACAGATCACTTCTGCTGAATGGAAGCAGCTCGTCTCTGAAGGCCAGGTTGCAGATGCATCGTCAGGGGGACTCGCGACAACAGGAATGCTTCCCTTTACGATCGATCTGCGCGGCAACGGCAGCGAGGGTGGGCTGATCGGCTGGCGGGCTAAGAAACACGTCAAGCGCATCGATCTGGAGCGCCGCGACTATGACCCCTTCGAATTCTGGGAGCCGATCGCCTTTCACCGCAGAAATTCCCTGATTCTCGACCCCGACGAGTTTTATATATTCATGACCAAGGAAGCCATTGCCGTGCCGCCTGATTTCGCGGCCGAAATGCTGCCCTACGATACGCGGGCCGGCGAATTTCGCGTTCACTACGCAGGGTTCTTCGATCCGGGCTTCGGATGGGACGCCCGCACGAAAAAAGCCGGCAGCAGCCGCGGCGTCCTTGAAGTGCGCTCCCATGAAGTGCCGTTTCTTCTCGAGCATGGCCAAACCGTCGGATGGCTGCGCTATGAGCGCATGGCAGAACGACCCGACGCGCTTTACGGCGAAGCATTCGCGTCCAATTACCAGGGGCAAGAACTCAAGCTGGCCAAACAGTTCGACCAATCGGCGCTGGATCGCGGCAATCGCCGCTCCTGAGTTTCTCGGCATTCGCGCTTAACAAGGGAAGAGAAAAGCACTCTGAGCCTTTGCCGCTGGCCTCACCGGATAGTTCCCACCCACCATTCACTGACGTTTCTCGACTGCACCGACGCATTCATCGGCACGACGCGGCGGGATGGCCGGAATGCCAGGAGGAAGGTCTTAATCCGGAACCAATACCGCTGCACCAGAAAACTCACCATTTCGCAAATCAGCGAGCGCCTGGTTCGCGTCCCTGAGGGCATACGTCCTGGTATGCGTCGTGATGTCCATTGCGGGAAGGACCGAGAAAAATTTCAGGCCATCGGCTCGTGTCAGGTTTGCCACTGAACGCAGCGAGCGCTCTTCCCACAGGATCCGATACGGAAAACGGGGAATATCGGACATGTGAATGCCCGCGCAGACCACGCGCCCTCCCTTGCGAACCGCACGAAGAGCAAGCGGAACCAAATCCCCGACAGGCGCGTAAATGATCGCGCCATCAAGCATCTCAGGTGGAGTTTGATCACTGTCACCGGCCCAGTCGACACCCACGCTTTTGGCAAAGTCTTGCCCCGCGCTATCGCCAGGGCGGGTAAAGGCAAAAACCGATCTCTTCTGAAACTTGGCAATCTGGGCAACGATGTGCCCTGCCGCTCCAAACCCATAGATTCCAAGCCTCTGACCATCGCCGACCATTTCCAGCGACCGCCATCCGATGAGCCCTGCGCAAAGCAGCGGCGCGGTCGCAACATCGCTACGTCCTTCAGGCAGGGCAAAGACAAATCTTGCATCCGCAATGACCGACGTAGCGAAACCACCATCTCGCGTATAGCCCGTGAAGCTTGGGTGATCACAGAGATTTTCCTGCTGGCTCTTGCAAAACATGCAAACGCCGCAGGTATGTCCAAGCCAGGGAACTCCGACGCGCTGGCCAGCATGGAAATCCTTGACCGCCGCCCCTAGCATGTCAATGTGTCCTACGATTTCATGGCCGGGAATGATTGGATATTTGATGTCTGGTAATTCGCCGTCAAGCACATGCAAATCGGTTCGACACACACCGCATGCGCTGATCGAAATTCGAATTTCATGCGCATCGGGCAAGCGATCTGGAAGCTCAGTCCAGATGAGTTCACTTGCTTGCGAGTTGAGAACCATCGCTTGCATCCAAAGGCCTCATTTCAGTTGATTGCGCCGGCGTCGGGTCGCTTCGCACAAGAATACAGCAGCGGGCAGGACAGCAATCGACAGCAACCGCAGACCAGACGACTTCGGTATATACGCTGATATCAATGGGAGTGGGCCAAGTCACCACTCAATTGCGCCTTCGTCTTGCAAAAACACGGCTGGAGGTGACCGCAACTACTCAACGACCGTCGGCACTTTGCCGCGTTGCGGATGAGCGCAAGAGCGTTGCGAGAGTAGCCCGATCCGCAGCGTGGAAGATCGTGCTGGATGCCGGGCATCGAAAAATCTATGGACATATTTCAATAGTTCGAGTAATATTGAAATATGACATTGATCGCAGCTCCCTCGATTGCCATTCAATACAGCGAAGCCGAAACGATCAGCGCGCTGGCGGCCCTCGCCCAGCCTCACCGGCTGCATGCTTTCCGGGCGCTCGTAGTCGCGGGGCATGATGGATTGACCCCTGGGACCCTCGCAGAAGGCATGGGGGTGGCTCCGAGCGCGCTGTCTTTCCATCTCAAGGAGCTCGTGAATGCCGGCCTCGTGACACAGGAGCGTCAGGGTCGTTTCCTTGTCTACCGCGCAGCTTTTGACCGAATGGACGCACTGCTTTCATACCTCACGGAAAACTGCTGTCAGGGGGAGGCATGCCTCGCCGAAAGCAGATCGCCCTGCCCATCTTAAGGAGTTATTCATGAAGCGCTTCCACGTTCACCTCCATGTTCAAGACATCGCCCAAAGCATCGATTTCTATTCGAAGATGTTTGCGGCCGCGCCCGCGCGAATTGAGGCGGACTACGCCAAATGGATGCTCGACGATCCCCGCGTCAACTTCGCCATTTCCACGCGCGGCGCTGCGATCGGTGTCGACCATCTGGGTTTTCAGACGGACGACGCAAATGAGCTTGGCGAACTCAAAGCCCGCGCTCGCGCGGCTGACATGGCGCTCCTCGATGAGGGGACGACCACCTGCTGCTACGCCAACAGCGAAAAGCATTGGGTCACCGATCCGCAAGGCGTCGCTTGGGAGCACTTCCACACACTGCGCGACATCCCGGTTTTCAGTGAAAAAGCAAAAAAACTTCGGCGCAGCAGGCCGAATTCCAGAACGCCTGTTGCGCATCGGCTCCAAGCCCCACCGAATGATTTCTTGATCACTGGATCGGTGACACGAGCTCTTGGACCGGCCATCATTTTGAAGTGAGCACTGACCGCGTTAAGAGCCGGGAGTAAGGAGCGCCTCTCGCCCCCAAAAGACCGCGGTCAGTTTGGATCCGCAGTCGCGTCCGGACTCGTTTGCTGCTGTCGCGCTGCTCTTAGCTCTTCCAGGTAGCGCTTCTGCTCCGCTTCGTAGAGGCTCCTGATCTCCTGCTGCATGGATGCAGTCTCACTTTGCAGATCGGCCAGCTTCTCGTTGACCTGCTGATGTTTTTCCCGAATCTTCTTGAGTTCGTCAGCGTTGGCATTTTGCCGTTGCGCTGCGCCACGGGAATCCTCTGCGCTGAGCGCTTTCCATCCTGCCAGAATATTCTTGCGCTCTTCGCGTAGCGCCTGCACGGCTGCCCGGACCTTCAGGATCAGGTCATGGACATGCGCCTTTTTTGCAGGATCAATGACGCTCTTCTCCTGCAGGTTTTCGCGGCTTGTGTCGATGGCTGATTGTTCCTGGGCAAGCTCTTCATCCTTTGCGTTGAAATCCGCGACCTGCTGCTCGGTGTTGATGCGCTGCGCTTTGGCAGCTTCAATGTTTGCCTCAGCGAAAGCGATGTTGTCTTCGAACAGTGCATTGATTCCGCTCTGATAGTCGCTCTGCTCCTTGGCCACATTGTCAGCAACTTGATCTGCGGCACGTCGCTGCGCCGTCAATTCGGCATTGCCTTCCGGATACTTGGCGTAGCCATCCTTGATAGCCTGGCGCATGGCTTGTAGGGCCAGCTGATGCTGTTGCAATTCTGCAAGCTTTGCCTTGAGCGTCTCAAGCCTCTCGTCGGCCAGCTTTCGATGACTATCGGTCGATGCTTGGCGCGCTTCAGCTGCCGCAAGATTCGCATCGGCCATTGCCTTGCGTGCCGCCTTCAGATCATCGTAGCCTTGCCGGATCTCCTGGCTCTTGTCGCGCAAAGCCTTGAGTTGTGCGGCTAGCTCACGATTTCTGGCGATATCAGGTGCGACTTCGCGCGCAATTTCCATGCGTAAATCGGCAATCGTCTGCCGCGCGCCTTGCAAGGCATCTTCCCTCGCATGCAGCGCAGCGCGACGTTCGTCGAATGCCTGACGCTGCGCATCTGCCTGCGCCTGGCGTTGCGCGTCTGCCGCTTTGTTGCTGTCGCCTTGCGCTTTTAGCTGGGCCGCAGCATCCAGAAACGCGACGCGCAACTGCTCGACTATCTTGCGTCGTTCGTCACGTCGCTGTTCGATGATTTTCTGGATTTCGGCATGCTTGGCGTTAATCAAGTCTTCGTGCGGACCGGGCTTGAAAAAGGTCGGCACCTTCGCCAGTACTTCGGGCTGCTGGCCAGGGTCAGAAGAGCTGAATCCAGCCTTCTCAGGGCTGACTTCAGCCTCGCCGGCACCGGTTACGATCGTCGTTTCGCCATAGAAGACCTTGTCATAGGTCCCGGGGGGCCCTTCCGCCGATCCTGGCGGGAGATAGCGTGTCTCATGGTCTGTGCCGCGGATGCCGACGGTGGCTGTCGGTGTCCGAACCTGGTATGACTTCTGGTTGAATTTTCCGATCCATCCGGTGATGGACCGCATGCCACCGCTGACCAGATTGAAGACTCCATGGTCATCGGCACCGCCATCAGCCTTGTAGGTCGCAATTTGCATGCGTGTATTGGGACGAAGCGCGATGAAGCCGGAATCCGCCATCGTCAGGTGGAGTTCGCCCTTGTCCCCGGTGACAAGCGTGTCGCCCTCATTCACCGTGTCGCCCACTAAAGCCCGCCGCGAAGACTTCCCGGGCGACATGATTTGTGCGTCTCCGCCGACAAGATCGATCTTCCCAGCAGGCTGGGCGGTAACGTCCGCGGGCACGGGACCGCTTCTGTCGACTCCAGTGGCAGGAGGTGCCAGTTGGGCGAAAAGGGCTGAGCTAAACAGAAGGCCCAACAAACCGACCGGTGCTCGAAACTGACGCATGTTCAAATTCAAGGGATTGGGCAAATATCGAGGATATCGCGAGTCAACACAGGATTGGCGAAATCCTGTTCAGCCGTTGCGGCGAATTCCTATGTACCTTCGCTTATCCGACGACTATCTCCTCGCCTTAATCACCGGCGAAACCGTGCGGGAATATCGTGCGGCGCTTCATCTTCCAGCTTCAGACCGGATAGCCCGGCGGCTTCATTCACGCCTTTTGCGAGACGCACGCGAAGTAGCAAATCCGTGCGTGAGTCGGCGTTGACAAGAGCCTGTTCGAGCGAAATTTTTCCGTCTTCATATAGCTTGAAGAGCGCTTGGTCGAACGTGCACATGCCAACTTCATTGCTGCGTTTCATGGCGTCCTTGATACTGTCGATATCGCCTTTGGCAATCAAGTCCGAAACGTATGCCGAACTCAACAATACCTCGACGGCGGGCACCAGATTTTTCTCGAGCCCCAGGACCAGGCGCTGAGCAATGACGCCTGCGATATTCAGACTTAGATCGGTAAGTAACTGGTGGCGAGCTTCATCAGGAAAAAAATTGATGACTCGCTCCATGGCTTGGTTGGCATTGTTGGCATGTAGAGTTGACAGACATAGATGTCCTGTTTCTGAATAAGCAATTGCATGCTGCATCGTTGCCCGATCGCGAATCTCACCGATCATGATGACATCGGGCGCCTCACGCAGTGCGTTGCGTAATGCGCTCTCATAGGAGACTGTGTCCATGCCGACTTCCCGCTGATCGACGACTGACTTCTTGTGGTCGTGCAGAAATTCGATAGGGTCCTCAATCGTCAAGATGTGGCCCGTAGTGGAAAGATTGCGGTGATTCAACATCGCAGCCAGGGTTGTCGACTTGCCCGAGCCCGTGGACCCCACAATCAGGACGAGTCCTCGCTTCAGCCCGATGAGCCGCTCAAGTACGGGAGGTAAGCCGAGTTCGGCGATTGCCGGAATCTTCGCCTTGATATATCGCACGACCATTCCGGTTTCACCCCGCTGCACGAACACGTTGATGCGGAACCGGCCCAAGCCCTCGGCAGAGATGGCCAGATTCATCTCCATGGTCGCCTCAAATTCGGCGATTTGCTTCTGGTTCATCACTGAGTAGGCGAGTTGCTTCACTTCGCCCGACTTGAATGGCGGAAGGTCAAGCGGCTGTGTTACTCCTTCGCATTTGATCGCGGCCACGGCGCCCGTGCTAAAGAACAGGTCCGAGGCACCCTGTTTTACCATCTCGCCTAGGAACTCGAAGATTTCCACTAGTCGCAACCGGATGTCGAGTCAGCGCTCGGTTGGCAGACGAGTCCGTCAAATCGCCCTCCCCAACCGTTTGTCGCTTGGTCACGCAGACCGCGGACGTTCGCAAGGAATTTCTGGGCTATTGCGTCCATTTGTGGCTCCCCGGCCCTAGGATGGCCGGTTCTGGCTCAAGTATATCGGGCTCAAATTCGGGCACACGGACGCAATAGAGAATCACTAGCGCGTTCGGACTATGTCGAAACTTCCGATAAGCAAGTATTTTAGGGTGTTATCAATTAAGGACAATTCCTACCGTGCGCAAACTTCTGGTGACGTTGGCATTGCTTGGTTCCACTTCCGCGGCGTACGCCCAGACCTACTCGTTTGACGGCTACATCGTCGGCACCAATGGTAAGCCAAGCATCAAGAATCCCGCGGTCACCGGTGACGTGACGTTTGATTTCAGCGGTGGTGAAGAGAGCTTCTCGGAGGTCGTGTACAAGGGCAAGAAGGAGATCTACAGCAGCTCGTTCGAAACCATCTCCTCGTATACCAGCCTGATTCCTGGAACCGAAACGTTCTATGAATTCACGCCAACGTTCTACGAGCCATTCCATGGATCGTCTTTGACTACCTTTGCCACCGTCAGCCCGAGCGGTCAGGTGACGATCGAATCCGGTCCCTTCGGTAACGAAATCGGCTTGGATTCCTTCACCAAGGGTGGCAAGACCACTGGCATCTACATCACCAACTTCTCGCTCGCCTCGGCAGTCCCAGAGCCTTCGACGGATCTGGCCATGCTGGTCGGCTTGGGTATCATGGCTTACGCCTACCGCCGTCGCAGAGGTCGTGACTTCGGCCCCGCCCTCGGCACAAGCGCATAGCCAACGCGTGTCACCCGGCTGGCCCACGGCCGGGAATCACCGGACAGCGGCCGAGCTATACGCGCTGCAGCGCATGTACTCTGCAATCTCGACGAGCGTGTTCGAGTACATAACCTACAAAGACAAGTTTACAACGGGGCCGCACTGTACCACTGGCGCTCGTCCCGGATTACCCCGCGTTTGCTCCGCTGCCGCTCGTCATGCTCATGAAATCCAATGAGCGACGCCTGAGACTCTCCTGGTGCGATTGGAACCTTTTGAGACGCATCCCGAACCGCAACCGCCTCCAAGATCCACGCCAACCCGCAGGCCAGGTCCCCAGCCTCTAATTCCGCTTTTTAGAGCAACTCTTGAGGACTTCGATCGTCCGCTTCAGGCAGGCAGCCTGCCCCCATCGATCTTTCTTCAGCTCCATGCCTTATTGAGCGAGGCTGCGTGACAACGCGACCGTCGTGGGTCGCATCCGGGGAAAACAAGCGCCGATTCATCGAAAAAACAGGGGCCGCCCCAGAGCGTTGCTCGCCATTGGCGAAGCAAACTGAACGCAGCGCTTATGTGCGGTACCGAACATACCGCCGGCAGCAATTGTGCCTATAAGGTGTTCGGGCAATCCTGTCGATGTCCGAAAGAGCAGGCTTTTCGCGCCTCCGCTCTTTGCGCGATCGGGCAAATCGTAACCCGCGTGGCTGGAGTGGTATGTCAACGAATGAATCGGACTTGGCCAGCCTCAGTCGTGCCGGCGTATCTTCCCGCCACTGGCTGGCAGCGGCCATCGATGTGGCAGCAAGCCGTTTTGGCATGCCCAATTGCAATTCTCCGACCAGCGAGCACGCGCGCCTGCATCACACACGGGTTGGAACGTGGCACCGCTGGCGCGCTTACCAACCGACCTCAGCGCTTTTGGCGGTCGTATGCACCACGAATTGCGCGTTGCCATGACTGTCCAGGGGGAGTTCCTCAAAGCCGTCTCTGGTGACGATCGGCCTTGCGCGAACAGCGCCATCGAATCCACGCACAAGGAAATTTTGTTCAAGGCAGGCGCGTTGCAGGAAGCGATTTTGAACAGCGCCAACTTTTCAAGCATCGCCACGGATGAGCGGGGCGTGATTCAGATCTTCAACGTTGGCGCTGAGCGCATGCTCGGCTACTCCCCCGCCGACGTCCTCAACAAGAGCACCCCTGCCGATATCTCCGATCCGCAGGAACTGGTGATGCGCGCAGCGGCTCTCAGCTTGGAACTCGATAGGACGATAACGCCCGGCTTCGATGCGCTGGCATTTAAGGCTTCCCGCGGCATAGAAGATATCTACGAGCTGACCTACATCCGCAAGGACGGCAGCCGCCTTCCCGCCATCGTCTCGGTAACTGCGCTGCGTGATGCGCAGGAAGGCATCATTGGCTACCTGTTGATCGGCACCGACAACACCGAGCGCAAGCTCGCGGAAGAAGCATTGGTCAAGGCTGGCGCGTTGCAGAACGCCATTTTCAATAGCGCGAACTTCTCAAGCATCGCCACAGATGCGAGCGGAGTGATTCAGATTTTCAACGTTGGCGCCGAACGTATGCTGGGCTATACGGCGGCCGAAGTCCTAAACAAGACCACGCCAGCAGACATTTCTGACCCACAGGAATTGATCGCACGCGCCGCCGTTCTCAGCCAGGAATTGGACACAGAAATCGCGCCAGGCTTTGAGGCATTGGTATTCAAGGCTTCGCGGGGGATCGAGGATATCTACGAACTCACCTACATTCGCAAGGATCGCAGCCGTTTCCCCGCCATTGTTTCGGTTACCGCGCTGCGAGATGCCCGCGACGGCATCATCGGCTATTTGCTCGTCGGCACCGACAACACGGCACGCAAAGAGGTCGAGGCGAATCAGGCTTTGCTCGACCAGAGGCTGCGCGACCAGCAATTTTATACGCGGTCGCTGATCGAATCGAACATCGACGCCTTAATGACGACCGATCCACAGGGCATCATCTCAGACGTGAATCAGCAGATGATCGCGCTTACCGGATGCACGCGGGACGAGTTGATCGGTGCCCCCTGCAGAAATTTCTTTACCGACCCGGCCCGCGCTGACGCCGCCATCCGGCGCGTTCTTATCGAAAACAAAGTCAACAATTACGAACTCACAGTGCGCGCGCGCAACGGCAGCGAGACGGTGGTTTCATACAATGCGGCGACATTTCACAATCGCGATCGCAAGCTGCTGGGCGTGTTCGCCGCGGCACGCGACATTACCGAGCGCAAGCGCATTGATCGCATCCTCGAAGAAAAGAATGTGGAGCTCGAGCATGCGACTCGCATGAAATCCGAGTTCCTGGCGGCCATGTCCCACGAACTACGGACGCCGCTTAACGCCATCATTGGCTTTTCAGAGGCCTTAAAGGACGGTCTGATCGGCGAGCTGAGCGAGACCCAGCTCGATTACATCGGGGACATCTTCAATAGCGGTCAGCACCTGTTGTCGCTGATCAATGACGTCCTCGATCTGTCGAAAGTCGAGGCGGGAATGATGTCGCTGGAACTCGAGTCTGTCGATCTCAACGCGCTGTTATCGAACAGCCTGTCGATCGTCAGGGAAAAGGCGCAAGCGAAGCGGGTCAATCTCGAGCTGGAGAAAGGGGGCGGCCTTGGGGCACCGGAAGTGGACATGCGCAAGACGAAGCAGATCGTCTACAACCTGTTGTCCAACGCGCTGAAATTCAGCCCCGACGGCGGCCATGTCGTACTCAGTACTCGTCGAGTATTGCGAGGTGCGGTCGGCGCATTGGCTGGGTCGTGGCCAGTTCATGGTTTTCCGCTGCCCGAAAACGAATACAGCGAGTTTCTTGAAATCTGCGTGGCAGACTCCGGTATCGGCATTTCTGCTTCAGACATGTTGAAGCTGTTTCAGCCATTTAGCCAGATCGACAGCAGCCTGGCCCGCAAATTCGAGGGCACGGGACTGGGGCTGGTGATGGTCAAGATACTGGCCGAGCTGCACGGCGGTACGGTCGCTGTGGCCAGCGCAGAGGGAGAAGGTTCGCGATTTGGCGTGTGGCTGCCCTTGCGAACGGCAGCGCAAGCCGAAGCCTGGCCCTCCCAGACCCCAGATGGTGCGGGTCGTGTTGTGCCCGCATCCGACGGCCGGGTTGCACTGGTCATCGACGATGACGCGCAAGCCGCAGAACTGATTGGAATGCTGCTCGAATCAGAAGGTTTCTCGGTGTTGCGCGCAGCTAGCGGCGAGGCCGCGCTAGCGCTGGCGCGCAAACAGCGCCTCAGCCTGATTACCCTCGATTTGATGCTGCCTGGTCTTAGCGGTTGGGAGGTGATCAGCAAACTGTGCAACATCGAGGGGCTAGCAGGAGTGCCGGTTGTCGTCATCACGGCTGCCGCGAGCGAATTGTCGCCATCCATTGGCGCTGCGGCGGTCCTGCGAAAACCTATCAGCCGTTCTCAGTTGACAGCCACGCTGGACGGTCTGGGCCTTTCTCTCACCGGAAAGCTGACCCACACGGTGATGGTCGTCGACGATGACCCAAAGGCCGTCGAGGTCATCGCAAGGTTTCTTCCGCCGCCGGTATACGCCGTAGTTCGCGCGTACGGTGGAAGTGAGGCGATCACGCTGGCGCAGCGGCTACGCCCGGATCTGATTCTGCTGGACTTGATGATGCCAGACGTGACCGGCTTCGACGTGGTTCGGACATTGCAGAACAATCCCGACACTGAGCGGATTCCGATCCTTGTGCTTACGGCCAAACAGATTACGGCACAGGATCGAGCGCTGCTCAATAGCCACGCCAAGAATCCCATCCACATTGTGGAGAAGGCCGGTTTCAGCCATGCACGCTTCGTCGTCGAAGTTCAGCGGCTCTTGGCGCCGGCTTGATCGCAACGAGACATGGCCAAAATATTGATCATTGAGGACAATCCGGCCAACATGAAGCTAGCCGTCATGCTATTGCGCAACGCTGGCCACTTCGTGATGAGTGCTGTTGATGCGGAGGCCGGGCTGGCCATGGCGCGCGCCGATCACCCCGACCTGATTCTGATGGATATCCAGTTGCCGGGCATGGATGGCCTTGCGGCAACGGCGCTACTGAAACACGATCCGGCCACCGCTTCGATCCCGGTGATTGCCCTGACAGCCATGGCCATGCGGGATGACGTGGAGAAAGCGCGACTGGCAGGATGCGACGGGTATATCGCAAAACCACTGCGCTACCGCGAGTTCTACGCGGCGATCGACGCCGAATTGCCCCGCCTGGAATCGCGATCGCCGGGCACTCTTTCGGATTCCGCTTAGGTTGCCATGGCCAACTTGCCCAGTAGGCCAAAAGCCGCTGAACCATCGCGGGCAGCTCGCCCAAATGACGCAAGGAAAAACGGCGCAAGCGCCCCCGTAGGAACTTCGCCGTCGACCATCCTCATCGTCGACGACGAACTCCAGAGCCGCAAACTGCTTGAAGTCCTGCTCGAGCACGAAGGTTATCGCACGCTGACAGCTGCCGATGGCCAAGGCGCTCTGGCCCTGATTTCTGAACACAAACCGGACTTGATTCTGCTGGATATTCTTATGCCGGGCATGGACGGACTCGAAGTAGCCCGCATCCTCAAAGCCAACCCCGATACGACGCATATTCCGATCATCATGTTGACGGCCCTGGTCGATCGCCGCACGCATCTGGCCGGTTTGAACGCGGGCGCTGAAGAATTCCTCACCAAGCCGCTTGATCGGGCCGAATTGAGCTTGAGAGTGCAAAGCGTACTGCGCATGCGCGCATTCGGTGATTTTCTGGCGAACAACAAGGAGTTGGTCGAACAACACGTCGAACAACAGCTGCAAGCGCTGCGCGCCTCCGAACTGAGCTACCGGCGGCTGTTCCAGACGGCACAAGATGGCATCCTGATTGTGGATGCGGCTACGGGGCGGATCGACGACGTAAACCCTTTCCTCATTACATTGCTGGGTTTTTCCTTCGATGAAATGATCGGGAAATCGGTCAATGAACTCCGCCCATTCAAGGATATTGCGGAGAGACTCCAGCAAGACCTCCTGCAAAAGGATGGTTACGTCCTCTACGAAGATGTGCCGCTGCAAGCCCGCGACGGTACACAGATCGCCGTGGAGCTGGTCAGCAATGTCTACCACGCCGGTGACCGGAAAGTCATTCAATGCCATCTCCGGGATATCTCGGAGCGCAAGCGCGCCGCGATGGAATTGCGCGGCAGCGAGCGCCGCTTTAGCGACCTGCTGCGAAATGTCGAACTGGCAGCGGTAATGCTCGACGATCATGGACACATTACGCTTTGCAACGAGTATTTGCTGCGCCTGACAGGCTGGCGATTTGACGAAATCGTCGGTCGAGATTATTTCGAGGTTTTTGTACCGGCTGAGTACGGCGACTCGAAGTCGTTTGCTGCGAGGCTCGTCACCATGCCCGAAGCCTGGGTACGGGAAAATGAGGTGACCACGAAGTCAGGCGAGCGGCGGCGCATGCGTTGGAACAATTCATTGCTGCGATCTCCTTTGGGTCATGTCATCGGATCGGCAAGCATTGGCGAAGACATCACCGAGCAGCGGCAGGCATCTGCGCTGCTAGAGCAAAGCCAGCAACGCCTTGCACTTGCGACCGACTGCGCGCAGATCGGGATTTGGGATTGGGACGTGGTGGCGGACAAGTTGCTGTGGGACCCGCAGATGTACGCACTCTACGGTATCCGCGAGGAGGATTTCAGCGGCGCCTTCGATGCATGGCAAAACGGCCTGCACCCGGAAAGTCGCGAACGTGCCGAGGCAGAGATTGCTGCTGCACTGGCCGGCAGCAAGGAGTTCCACACCGAATTTCGCGTCGTCTGGCCCAATCAGGAAGTCCGCGACATCGAGGCACACGCCGTGGTCAAGTACGACACCCACGGCACCGCCATGCGCATGACGGGGGTCAATTGGGATATCACTGCACGGAAGCAGGCCGAGAGTCGCATCATCCACCTCAACCGCGTATACGCGGTGCTGAGCGGCATCAATACCCTGATCGTGCGTGCAAACAACCGTGACGAACTTTTCTGGGAAGCCTGCCGCATCGCGGTCGAAGACGGCGGCTTCCATATGGCATTGATCTGCATTCTGAATGCACACACCCGGGCGATCGTTCCGGTCGCATCAAGCGGCATGGATGAAGAACTGCGCAGTGCGATTGACGACGTTCTGTCCTCGCCCGAGACGGCAGAAAAGACCATGCTCATGGAGGTATTGAGGGAGCGTAAGGTCGTGATCTCGAACGATTCGCAAAGCGACTCTCAACTGGTATTTGGCAAGGAATACGCGGCACGCGCTGTACGATCGGTCGCCTCCCTGCCCCTCATTGTTGCAGACGCAGTGATTGGCATGATTACCCTTTACGCGAGGGAATTTGACTTCTTCCATGCCCAAGAAATGAAACTCTTGACCGAGCTCGCTGGCGACATCGCGTTTGCGATTGATCACATCGAAAAGGCGGAACGGCTCGAGTACCTCGCGTACTACGACGTGCTGACCGGACTTGCCAATCGCACGCTGTTCCAGGAGCGCTTGGAACAGAGTTTGATCAATGCACAGGAACAACGCCAAAAGGTTGTGCTGCTGCTGATGGATCTCGAGCGGTTCAAGACTATTAACGACTCGCTCGGTCGAGCCATGGGCGATTCGTTGCTAAAGCAATTGGCAGAGCGTGCGTTGCAGTATCCAGTCGATGCCGCCCGCATGGGACGCATGGGCGCGGATCATTTCGCAATCATGATCACTGACCTGCAGTCCGAACAAGAGGTGCCACGCTGGATCGATCAATTTCTCAAAAAGGTGCTTGGCCATGCATTCGACATCGTGGGTTCCGAGCTGAGAATCTCCGCAAAATTCGGTGTAGCGGTGTTTCCCGGTGACGGACGCGACGCGGAAACCTTGTTCAGGAATGCTGAAGCAGCCCTCAAGAAGGCAAAGCTGCGCGGCGAACGATATGAATTCTACGCCCAGGGCATGAACCAGCACGTCGCCGAATGGCTGACCCTTGAAACCCAGCTTCGCGAGGCGCTCGACAACCGCGAATTTGTGCTGCACTACCAACCGAAGGTGAACCTGGCGCGCGGACAAGTCACCGGTGCGGAAGCGCTCATTCGCTGGAATAATCCGCGCACAGGTCTCATGCCACCCGACCGCTTTATTCCGATTCTCGAAGAGACTGGTTTAATCAATGAAGTCGGCGATTGGGCACTCCGTCAGGCTATGGCGGACTGCCAGCGCTGGAGAACGTCAGCAGGGCTGGCCGCGCGCATCGCGGTGAATGTGTCGCCGCTGCAACTTCGCAATCGTCATTTCGTCGAAGAAATTCAAGACGTGATTGGGAGCCACGGCAACGAAGCCGCTTTTCTGGAGCTTGAAATTACTGAAAGCATGATCATGGAGAATGTGCCGCACACCATCGCGGCGCTGCAACAGATTCGAGAGATGGGCGTGAGGATCGCCATCGACGACTTCGGCGTCGGTTATTCTTCGCTTAGCCATTTGGCGAAATTGCCTATAGACACTCTCAAGATCGATCGCTCATTCGTGACCAACATGACTTCAAGTCCGCAAGGGTTAGCACTTGTGTCCACCATCATCAACCTAGCCCACGCCTTGAATCTCACCGTCATAGCGGAAGGCGTCGAGACGGAGGAGCAAGCGCGCTTGCTGGCATTACTGGGTTGTGACGAGATGCAGGGCTATCTTTTCAGCAAACCCGTCCCCATTGATCTTCTCGGAGCGCAATTCCTGCCCAAAAGCCTGCTGACGACGTCGAAACAAAAGCCATGAAAGTGAAATGCTTGGATTTCGCCTATCGAAAATAGCTGTGTGACTTGGTGCGGACAAGATCGAATCGGCGGGACCCACTATACAAAGCGCGCGACATTGGCTAACGTCGCGATTCTTTTCATCCGAAATCAGCAAAGGGATCCCATGCATTTACCCCGCCTGTTCCACGCTCTGTTGTGTGGTCTTGTGATGTGCCTTTGTATTACTGCCAACGCGGAAGTGCGCGTACTTACGTATGGAGACTCTAACACCTGGGGCTTCAAGCCTTCGGTCGAAGGCGATTTCCTTCCGCGCTATTCAGATGCGCAGCGTTGGTCAGGCGTGATGCAGAAAAAGCTGGGCTCAGGCTATGTGGTGTCCGTCGTCGGCGTACCAGGAAGAAGCTTGAACTACGACCTGCCCGCCGATCTCGATTCAATCTCAAAGGAAGATGGCAATGGACTTCGTCGGCTGGCCCTGTCACTGACCGAGGACGCGCCCGTCAACCTTTTGATCGTGATGCTCGGCACCAATGACTTGATCCACAAACCCCGCCCCACTCCAGACGAGATTGCCTCGGGACTTGTGCAAGTAAAGAAACTTGCGGAAGCCAATACTCTGGCGTATTCGCCATCCCAGAAGCAACGTCTTCTCGTCGTCGTACCGGCGCCGCTGCGCGATACCCGGCGTGGCCCCTTTGGGGATGACTTCGACGACCAAGCAATCTCGGAGTCAAGGGAGCTTGCAAAGGCGTTCATGGACGAGGGAGAACGACTCGGCATACCTGTTTTCGATGCGGGTTCGGTTGTGGATGCAGAAGGCATCGATGGTGTCCATCTATCGGAAGCTGGTCATCGCCGCTTGGGTGAGGCGATAGCCAAAAAGGTAAAGGATCTCGTTCGACTCTAGTAGCTTGTTGCTCGTGCATCACCTAACTGCTGCCGTAAACGGAGCGTCCGGGGAGTCGCCAAGTTGACGAGAAACGCCGGAATTTTCGATGTCAGCTTGACGGCTTGTCGGACCCTGTCTTGAGGTCGTGGGATTTTTCTGACGCGAGAGACCGCGCATCCGAGCAAGTCTCCATCAACGCGCGGCAGGCGTTGGCCGGTAACGGCTAGCTGCCGAGCAGCGGCGCCCACGAAGCTGCAATTTCGGCCAGGGCCTGTCAAATGCATAACCTGTTCCATGCGGCGTAAATCCGGAACTGCGGCAACAAATAGAGGTTCGAGCCGAATGCGCCGGAGATAACCATGACGAAAGGAATCCGCCACACGATCTGGCCATGGATGGCAAGAATCCTACCGGTCAACTAGACGATATGATGGAAGTCAGGGGGCCAGGAGAGATCCGAGTATTTCTATTTCAATCTCACCCACTGAGCCCTCGCTTGTTCGGCCCCCTGTGCCAGGATAGACCGATGATGCTCGACGAGGTATCGTCAGATTTCACCTCGCCCGACCCATCAATCTCATCGAACGCCATAGCCGCTCAAGCCAAGTTTCAGAACTGCGAGCATGGAGTTTATTTTCCGCGGGTCTCGTTGTTGAATCGATGGAATCACTCTGCCCGCGGCGAAGGCCTCGTATCATGGTCATCGATACGATCTGATACATCGCAATCCATGCCGCTTTGACCTCTGGCGTAAAATCCGGTCCGAGACCTTTCTCAAGCGTCCAGATTAGCGCTTCGCCAACAGGCTCGAAGTGCTCGGTTTGAACGTTGTATTTCGCGTGACGAACCCCCAAGTCTTCGACGGCTTGTTGCAACTGTACCGGCCGTTTGAGTAGAGCCACCGCCGTCGCGAGAGTTGCCATCAGCAAGCGGCCCTGCTCCTTCATATCGCCCTTGAACAGGGGCCGCAACTCCGGCTTCTTTTCGAAGAGGCGGCCATAGAACAGTGCACTTGCTTGTTCGGAAATCAATTTCACTTTCACGAACGACAGCTCAACCAGACTGACTTGATCAGGTGTCATCAATAGCTCCTATCGAAAAAAATGGATGTCCGCTGTCCTTTCCAAACAGTTGCGGCGCACGAGTCGGCTACGACTGTAAAACAAGCATTTTCTGTACCACTTTAATAGCGTGGGTCCACAGCGGGTGCGTTGCTTTTCGACAAAAATAACGACAGGTGAGCAGGGGTCGGCGAGGCCCTCATTGACGACCCGATGGTGCTGGCATATGCTAAGACATATGCCAAAGAGCCCACCGTGACTAGGCAACACCGGCTTCCAGCCGATAAACCTCGCGCTGAGGTTAGCGATCATTGAATCGGGGCGCTGGTGGTCGCCAGATATGTTGCTCGATAGATCGTATTCAGGGCTCTCGTAGAAACCATCCCTTTGGCGGCAGCATTAGTCCGTCTCGCCTCCGAAGCGACGGAGTTTTTCCAGAACCTCGCGCGCGACGGCGATGTCGCGACCGGCGATCGAATCGGCGATTTGTCGCATGATGGAGGATCGGGAAAGCCGCTCACCGTAGCGATGCGAGAGCCACATCGCGAGAGGAATGAACGCGATACCGCCTGCGATGTTCCATGCGGCGTAAATCCGGAACTGCGGAAACATATAGAGGTTCGAGCCGCATGCGCCGGCGATAACCACGACGAAAGGGATCCACCACACGATCTGGCCGGTGAGGAACGCAAAATTGAATGAGCGGATGCGCGCGATGCGAAGCGCCTCGACACGAGCCTGCAGTTCAAGCAGCGGCAAGCCGAAGTCCAGGTTACGCAATGCTTGCTGTTGACGCACTTGAGTGATTCCGGTCGCGATAACCCACATGTCGAGGATGAGTGCGGTGAAGAAAAGTGCGGGCTGGTCCGCGTGCGTGGCGAGAAAAATGTTCAGCAGCACTATCGTCGCGATCCACACAGCGATGCTGAATTTGCCGAACGGACCAACCTTCCACATGCGTTCGCGTTGCCTTTCGATCCAATCATCGCGAAGCAGGTGCGCACTCAACTGCAGGCGCTCGTCGAGACGCCGGCTGAGGTCGGTCCATTCATAGCGAAGCTCTTCGAGGGTGATGCTCATAGGGTGGCCTCCTGTGGATTTTCAAGGCGCGCGAATCCGCGTTGCAATTTGTTCTTCACGCGATTCATGCGGGTGGTGACGTTGCCAGGCGAGATTCCGACGATCTCGGCGATCTCTTCCGCGCTGTGCCCTTCGAAGTAAAGCAGGACAAGCGCGCGGTTCAGCTCGTCAAGCTCGTCGATCAACAGTCGAAGCACCCGCATGTTGTCTCCCGCTTCCTCTGCTAGCGGATCGTCGGCCGCGAATTCGTAAGCAAGCTCGTCAAGGGGCAGCGTGTCGCGAATGCGCCGGCTTTCTCCGCGGAGGTGAGAAATTGCGACGTTCATTGCGACACGGTAGGCCCACGTAGAGAACTTCACACGGCTATCGTAGTGACGGAATGAACGCCACAGCTGGAACGCCATCTCCTGGACCAGGTCGACGCGGTCCTCGCGGTTGCGGCAATACCCGAACGCTACCTTGTAGAGAATGGCGCGATGGTCGCGGAACAGCGCGAGGAAACGGGTTTTGTCCGGGGGGCTCATGCTGTGTTATTCGCCAGTGACCACGGCAATCTCACTCGCGGGCCATGAAAAAAATATTTGGGTACATTCGACGCGCACAGGCGAGTAGGTGTGGGCGAGACCCTCATTGACAACCTGATGATGTCGGCATATGCTAAGGCATATGCCGAGGAGCCCCAGTGACTATCCAGCGAAACGTCAAGTTATTCAAAAATGGACGAAATCAGGCGGTCCGTATCCCGCGAGAGTTCGAACTCCCGGGCGACGACGCAATTATGCGAAAGGAAGGGGACTGCCTGATCATTCGACTCGCGCCGAAGCGCTCATTGTTGGACGTCCTATCGCAGCTGAGTCCACTTGAGGAAGACTTCGGCCACATTGCTGACCTGATGCCGGAAGCGGTGGACCTCTGACTCAATTCCTCCTCGATACGAACATCCTGGCGCACTTGGTTCGCAATCCGAGTGGAAATGTCGCGCGCAAGATCGCGGAGGTTGGCGAAGAAAAAGTTTGCACCAGCGTCATCGTTGCCGCAGAGCTCAGGTACGGAGTCAAGAAACGAGGCTCTGCTCGGCTGAGCGCGCAGGTAGAAAGGATTCTTGCCGCTTTGGACATCCTGCCTTTCGAAGAACCGTCCGATACCACTTACGCATCTATCCGAGATGCACTGGAACGAGAAGGTCAACCAATCGGCGCGAACGATCTCTTCATCGCTGCACATGCGCTGTCTTTGGGGAGAATTGTGGTCACCAATAATGAGAAAGAGTTCACGCGGGTAGTTGGCCTCAAGACGGAAAACTGGTTGCGCGACGGTTAGTCTTTCAAACAATGCTCAGAGACTGTGCCAGATGGAACCTCCCTCGCCTTTCGGGAGAGCAATGATCATTGCCTCTAAGCAGACGCTAGACCTATCGAGGTTGCTAGCTTGCTTCATCAAGTGTTCGGTCTGAGTGCTTCCGATGTTGCAAAAACTCGGCAGCAAAGAGGAAGACGAAGGACTTCGGCAGGTGAGTTTCATGAACTGCGAGGTTGGCTACTTCGACCTCGAATCCTGCCGGGTGGAGCCTGTGGAAAACCCTTTCGGTGCGTTCACCATGTCTCCGGTATAGTTTGTAAAGGATGTGTCCGGTACAAACCCTTGATTTTTTGGGGTGGCTGATGGGACTCGAACCCACGACAACCGGAATCACAATCCGGGACTCTACCAGCTGAGCTACAGCCACCACTGCGCAACGTAGAAGGACGTTGTTTACAACCTGTTTTGGCCTGCCCGGCGGGACTCGAACC
>CAJCIC010000063.1 GCA_903970185.1 Gammaproteobacteria bacterium | reverse complement strand
CCGGTCGCGACCACCGACGCAGCGCTGAAATACCGCCGGCGCATTCTTTCGGCACTTCCCGAAGGTGCCCGTTTCGTGCCGCTGATGACGCTTTACCTGACCGATGCGACGTCCCCTGACGAGATTCGCCGGGCCAAGGACAGTGGCGAAATTTTCGGCGTCAAGCTCTACCCCGCCGGTGCCACGACTAACTCCCAGGCGGGTGTGTCCAACCTCAGGCATTGCTGGAAAACCCTCGAGACGATGCAGGTGCTTGGCATGCCGCTGCTCGTGCACGGCGAGGTCGTCGACCCCCATGTCGATCCCTTCGATCGCGAAAAGGTATTCATCGACGAACAGATGATTCCGCTGCGGGCGGCGTTTCCGCAACTGCGCGTCGTGTTCGAGCACATCACCACCCGCGAGGCAGCGCACTATGTGCGCGACTGCGCAGGCGCAAACCCGACGCTGGCCGCGACGCTTACGGCGCACCACCTGCTCTACAGCCGCTCGGCGCTCTTCAAGGGCGGCCTAAGGCCCCATTATTTCTGCTTGCCCGTGCTCAAGCGCGAGAGCCACCGGCGCGTCCTGCTCGAAGCCGCGACGTCGGGGCTGCCGTGCTATTTCCTTGGCACCGACAGCGCTCCGCACGAACGCCATGTGAAAGAAGCACCTTGCTGTGGCGCCGGCTGCTATACGGCGTATCACGCCATGGAGCTTTACGCGACGGCATTTGACTCGGTCGGAAAGCTGTCGATGCTCGAAGGCTTTGCGAGTCATTTCGGTGCCGACTTCTATGGCCTGCCGCGCAATACCGACCGCATCTTGATCGTACGCAAGCCGTTCCAGATTGCCGAGCGCCTGCCCTTTGGCGATGGCGAACTGATTCCCCTTGCGGCCGGTGAAACCTTGCCGTTCTCGCTCGCTGGTGACGGCGTTGCTGCCTGACATTCCCGCACTGATTCCGTATCGCGCGCTGCTCGCCGAACTTGGCGCTGATCCATGGAACACGGCGCCGGCTGCGTTTCGCGAGCGTTGCAACGCACTGGCCGCAGCGCGGGCCTTGCCGATACGCTTCGTCATGGCTTCGGGCAAGCGCAAGTCAAGCGCAAGAGATTACGAAAAGCGCATCGTGTCGTCTGGCGAGATCGAAACGCGCGACAGCCTTCATGATCTTGTCAACGCGCTGGTCTGGTTGCGTTTTTTCGAGGCCAAGCGGGCCATCTCGCTCATGCATGTGGCCGAGCGTGCCGATAGAGAAGGTGGCAACAGGAGCCGACGCCAGGACGCCGCAACGCTCCTCGATGAGCACGGCCTGGTTTTTGTTGCGACCGATTGCAAGTGGATCGAAAGCGTGCGCGCACACCGCTGGCAATCCATGTGGCTCGATGCGCGCAGCGCATTCGTCTCTGAAACGCGCAGCGTGATCTTCGGGCATGGCCTCCTTGCCCGGCTCTTGGCGCCTTATCCGGGGCTTTCGGGCCACGCTTTGCCGCTCGTTGCAAACCACGGCTGTGAGCTCGATCTGGCGGTGGCCGACGACGTGCTGGCCAGGGCCATCGCGGGCATTGCAGCCCCGGCCGATCTGATGGCGATTCCGGTGATGGGGCTGCCTGGCTGGAGCGCCAATCAGGATGCCTTGTTCTATGCCAACGCGAGCGTGTATCGCGCCCGCACCGAAAACGGGCTAAGCGGGGCTAAGCGGGGCTAAGCGGTCCTACTGATCGGCCTTGAAGTCGAACTCGGCCATGGTCGAGGCGGCTTCTGACATCGGCTGGTACTTCCAGTTCTTCGCGGCGGCGATGACTGCATGATCGAAGACGTGACTCGGATGCGATTCAACCACTTCCACGTTTTTCACATTGCCATCGGCGCCGACTTCGATCTTGGCGATGACGTGCCCGCTCAAGGTGCCAGCTCGAATCGCTTCCTTGGGAAAGCTCGGCTGCTCGCGCGAGACAATTTTCAAACCGGCTGCAGGCGTTGGGGCGGCGGGCGCGACGGGCGCTGCGGCTGCGACCACGGGCGGGGCGGACACCTCCTTGGGCGCTGTGTTGGCAAAGTTGTCGCGCGCGGGTGCACTGACCTGCTGCAAGACCGGCCGCTCGACCAGCGCCGGTTGCACGGGCGGGGCGACGACAGGCGCTATGACCGGCGGTGCCGCTGCTGTCGGCTTGGCATCGGCAGGCTTGGCAGGCTCGGGCGGCTTCTTGTCGGCATTCTTGTCGGCGGCGCTCTTCTCCGGGCTCATCTTGAGCCAGTCGAGCACGTCATTGGTCTTTGACCGGCGTGATTCGTTGGCCGCAAGGGTCACGCTCGACGTATCGGGCAAGGTGGTCTGATCGCCCGTGGGTGTGTTGGCGACGGTCTTGCCGTCACCTTCATCATTGCCGCACGCGCTTAGCATCAGGCAGACGAGGAGCGCGCTACATCCGGCTCCAAGGGTGGCATTCAATCGACGGCTGGACACGGTGGGATCTCCTAATTCGGCGAAGGAGGGGCGAGCAATCGCCCGTTTCCTAGTTGTAACTCCTAGTTACTAATTTGGCAGCAACCGACCTCAAGGGCAAGTCGGAATTGACACGTTGGCGACGCTTTCGACAATTGATTGCAATTCAGTCGCGCCCGGACAACGACCCTGTTTATCGCCGTGGCAGGCAACCTCGTTAACGCCGATTTCGCAGTGATGCAACCGTGGCGCCGGGAGAAATTATCTCCGGGTCGGTGATGAGCTCGATCAGACCCGGGCATGATTTATCCGCCATGGCGGCCAGAATCTGGTCAAGAGCTGAGTGGAAATCCTCAAGCGTGCGCGCTCGCTCGGCCACGAGCCCATAGGCGCGTGCGAGCCCGACGAAATCGGGGTTGGATAACGCGGTGCCGTAGACGCGCTGGGGATAGTGCATTTCCTGATGCATGCGGATGGTGCCGTACATGCCGTTATTAACGACGATGAAAAGCACCCGGGCGTTGGCCGCTGCGGCAGTTGCGAGCTCCTGCCCAGTCATGAGGAAGTCGCCATCGCCGGCGATGACGACGACCTGGCGCTGCGGATCGAATAACTGCGCGGCGATACCGGCTGGCACGCCATAACCCATGGCGCCTGAGGTCGGTGCAAGCTGGCTGCGCTTGCCCGTCGAATAGCCCGGGTATTGGCGGTAGCGATGTCCCCAGGTGGCGAAGTTTCCTGCGCCGTTGGCAAGCAGCGTGTCCTCGGGCAGGCGCTCAAACAGATGCTTGACGACGCGCCAGAGATTGAGCGCCTGTGGCCGCGTGCCGAAGATTTCCGGCTCTTTTTGCCACGCCAGATAGTCTTCGCGTGCAAGCGATGTTTCGTCTTTCCAGACGGGCGCGGCCGGCGGCTGCAGATCCTTGAGCATCGTGGCGATTGCGGGCATCGAAGCTTCGATGGCGATGTCGGGCTGGTAGACGTGGCCGAGTTCTTCTGCATGCGGATGCACGTGCAGCAGTTTTTGCCGCGGCACCGGGATGTCAAGGAGCGTATAGCCCGACGTCGTCATCTCGCCCAGTCTGACACCCAAGGCGAGCAAGACGTCAGCCTCGCGCACGCGCTTGGCGAGCCTCGGATTGATGCCGATGCCGACATCGCCCACGTAATTCGGATGGCGGTTGTCAAAGATGTCCTGGCGCCTGAAGGAACAGGCGACAGGCAAGTCATGCTTCCTTGCAAAGGTTTCGAGATCGGTACAGGCCTTGGGTGTCCAACCCGAGCCGCCGACGATGACAAGCGGGCGCTGCGCGGCGGCAAGCGCCGTGGCGAGCGCGCGCGCCTGGGACTGCCCGACTTCGCCTTGGACCGGCTGCGCCGGGCGGGCGTCCCGCACTGCGACTTCCCTTTGCAGCATGTCTTCCGGAAGCGCCAGAACCACCGGTCCGGCGCGCCCGCTCATGGCGACGTGATAGGCCCGCGCGACATACTCGGTAATGCGATCGGCGCTATCGATCTGGGCCACCCATTTGCAAAAGTCGCCGAACATGCGGCGATAGTCGATCTCCTGGAAGGCTTCGCGATCGATGCAGTCGCTGCCCACCTGTCCGATGAAAAGGATCAGCGGGGTCGAATCCTGGTAGGCGGTATGAACGCCGATCGACGCGTTGGTCGCGCCGGGTCCGCGCGTGACGAAACAGACACCGGCAGTGCCTGTCAGTTTGCCCCAGGCCTCGGCCATGAAGCTCGCGCCGGATTCGTGGCGGTTGACGGTCAAGGCAATCGCCTCGCGGCGCTCGTAGAGTGCATCAAGGACCGGCAGATAGCTCTCGCCTGGGACGCAAAAGACCCGCTTTGTGCCATGCAAGACGAGTTGGTCGACAAGGACTTTGGCCGCCGTACGGCTGGGAATTGAGCTCATCTGCAGGGGCAAGAATGTGAAGACCGGCATCCTCGCATAGAATCGAGGCTGTGAAGCATGCCAGACAGTCGCCGGCGGATCGGTCCGCGGGAGGAAAGTCCGGACTCCACAGAGCAGCGTAGCAGGTAACGCCTGCCCGCCGTAAGGCGCGGATCAGAGCAACAGAGACGAGCCGGTTAAGTCCGGGTGAAACGGGCAATCTCTACGCGGAGCAACGTCAAATAGGCACGCTGTGACCTGACTCGGGGAGCGTGCGGGTAGACGGCTTGAGCCTGGCAGTGATGCCAGGCCTAGAGGAATGACTGTCATAGCACGCAAGTGCCGTAACAGAATCCGGCTTACCGGCACGCTTCACACTATTTTTTGTGCACTTTGCAGTCGCAGTCGGCCGCGTGCATCTTTACGGAGTTTTTCATGTCCAATCGCTTTTTCCTGCTCGCCGCGTTTTGCATCTTGTTGTTCGGCTCGATCCTGTTTGTGACCCTCAATTCGGGCTTTGTAAAGGGTGCGGATGCAAACGCCGCGCCGCCATCGGCAGTTGCCACCAAGGATCTCATCATGACTGACCATACCGTCGGCACGGGCGCCGAAGCGGTGCCCAGCAAGACCGTCAGCGTCCATTACACCGGATGGCTGTATGACCCCTCAAAAGCCGATCAAAAGGGCAAGCAATTCGACAGCTCGCGCACCAGCGGGCAGCCGTTCGAGTTCGTGCTCGGTGCGGGGATGGTCATCAAGGGCTGGGACCAAGGCGTGGCCGGCATGCGCGTTGGCGGTACCCGCACGCTCGTCATTCCGCCCGAACTCGCGTATGGATCGCGCGGCGCCGCCGGCGTCATTCCGCCCGGTGCAACGCTGGTCTTCGATGTCGAGTTGCTGGGCGTGCGCTAGCACGCCTTTTCGATGCCGTTTGGCCTAGCGGCCGGTGCTGGTATCGGCCGAGACGTTGGAAATCATGCTCCAGTCGACCATGCGCACGCGGCCGTCGGCAGGCGCTGCTTGCACCGGTGTCAGGTCGAGCCGGTAGCCATAGCCGTACATCGCACGGAGCTGGAAGCCGCGCTCGGGCATGAGACGCAGCTTGATGCGTAGCGCCGAAACCTGGGAATCGAGCGAGCGCGACGACGCGAGAAAGGGCTCGCCTACTGCGTGCTCCTGGATATAGTCGCGCGACAGCGGTCTGCCGATATTGATCAGAAGGCAGCGCGCGATGCCGAACTCGGCGGGAGTCAACTCGAGCGTACGTTCATGGTAGATGACGCACTTCTCGACAGGATCGATGCGATACGGGCCGACATCGAACGGCTCTTCCCTGGCCTGGTCGGGATAGGCGCGTCGCAAAACCACGGCGACGCGCGCGCAAAGCTGCTGGTCGTCGATCGGGCGAATGATGTAATCGATCGCACCGACCTCGAACGCGGCGGCGATCTGCGTTGCGCTTGGCCCCTCCGAACAGAACGCGACGGCGGCCGAGAACCCCGTCTGTCCGCGTAACCAGCGGGCAGCTTCCAAGCCGTTGCAGTTGCCGCCTTGCCAGTCGAGAATGACCAGATCGACGGTCGTCTTCCTGACGATTTCCGTAAGACCACTACGCGTCGTGAATACCCAGCAGCGGTGGCCCGCACGGGTAAGCGCGGTGCGAATCTGGTTCGCAGCCGCTTCATCGTTTTGGATAATGACAATTCTCATGACGTCAGTTCTTAAATTCGGCGTGAAACAACGACACCTCTAATTTAGGCGTTTGCTTTGCATCAGGCTAGGCATTAGGGCGCCGCCTGTCGGGCAATGCCGGGCCGCTCATCGATTCGCAGTTGCGCATTCTAGGGCTTTTCGAATAACAGGCTTTCCCGAGCAAGGCTTGCCTCGGCGTTGGTTCGCCGCATTTCGTCCGTGAGTGTGACATAAGGCACGTCGGCGACAGACACCATGCCGAAGTGACCGTTCTCGCCATCGAGCAGGCGACCGCTTGCCGGCTCGTCGAGATACTGGAACCAGTGGGCGCCGATGACGCGCGCATCGCGCGCTGCGGCGGCGACGAATTCGCTGTAATGCGTGGCGCGCGCGCCCTCACGCCCAACGTCGACGACACCCGCCCAAAATGGGCCGCGATCCTGCGAGCCGAAGCTGAACTCGCTGACCAGGATCGGCTTGTCGATGGCGCCCAGTCGCGCAAGATCGAAATGCTCGCTGTAGAGATTGACGCTGACGACATCGCACCAGCGCGCGCACGCGGCCAGCGCCTCCGGTGTGATGGCGGCAAATCGGCTGCCAAGATAGAGATGGTGTGGATCCTGGCGGTGAACCGCTTCTGCAACGGTTTGGTAGTACTGGTTGGCAAGCGCCTGCGAGAACCTTAGGAGGTCGTCCCTGGCGGCAGCGCCAAGCGGGTCTTGCAGCGCTGGCGGATAGGAGGTGAGTGCCTCCCAGCTGGCGACGTGCAAGCCCCAGGCTGCGTTAAAGGCACCGATGTCGCCGTAGCGCGCACGCAGCTGCGCGATTAGCGCGAGTTTGGCTGCGCTTGTCGGGCCAAGCGCGAATGCGGCTTCGGCGAGCGCGAAGCGGTGGTTCGCGCGCCCGTCGCTGGCATCGCCCCAGGGCAATTCGTTCTCGACAAAGTCGCCGATGATGAAGCGATCGTCATGCCGTTTTGCGCTGGCCGCAGCGATGCTCGCGTCGACATCGGCAGCAAATCGCGGATCGAACGGATCACTCAGAGGTCCCCAGAAATCAAACGGGGTGCTCAGGTGGCCGTGATTGCCGGTGAGTGCGATGGCAAGGACGTAGGGCAGACGGGCGTTCCCGCCGGAAAGCACCGGGTCGCTCCAGCTTCCGATCGTGTTGAATCCCCACGAGCGCAGGCGCGTCAGGGTTTCGTTGCGCCATGCGTTCAAATAATTCTGGCCGTAGAGCCGTTTCAGGTTGGCGATGTAAAAATTGACCCAGCGGCCGTGATCGAAACTGACTTCGCGCGTGGCGAGATTGGTCGAACGATTGTCGCCGCTGCCGTTGACATCCCTGTCATCGGGCAGGGGCAATTCGCCGAACATGGATTCGCGGCCGCTCACGTAGGTCGCGCCGTCACCCATGGCGACCGTATTTACGCCCAGTGAAAACAAGCCGTGGCCTTCGGGCGTGACAAGCGCGTAGCCGCTCGCGCTCGTCCCTTCGATATGGAAGTATCCGGTCGCGGCAAAGCCGTGTGCGGCCAGTGTGCCGCCGTAAGGGTCAAGCGCCGGGGCTTTGTCGGCGTGGGGCAGCGCCGCCTTGGACTTGGCGAGCAGCTCGCCATCGCTCGCAACGCGTTCTGGCCAATTCGTGCGTGTCGCCTGGCCGTACCGGTCGATGAGGTGTTCGAGCGCCGGCCCGTCCCAGCCCAGTTCGGCAAAGTGGGGCGTGCCGATGTGCAGGCGGCGCTCGCCGGTTTGGCCCCAAAGCGTGATGACCAGCGCGCGCGCCTTGGCGCCATCAATTTTTCCGTTTGGCTGATCAAGGCGTCGCAAGGCGCCAGCCGGTGCGCCAATTGGGGGCGGGCCGACCTGCATGCCGAAAAGGCGCGCATTGTGCGCGACAAAGGGCAACAGCAAGGTCGTGTGTTCGCCAGGCGCCAGCCGTGCCGAGGCGGCGATGGCATGCTCCGGCCAACTCGCCTTGTCGTCATCGCCAAGCCTTAGAAACACCTCTTCGACCGACTCCGAGAGGTTGACCACGGGCACCACGAGCGTATTTTGCGCGGCGCCCTCGGGCTCGCGAACCAGGATCAGGTTGGGCCAGTCGATGCCGCCGTGAAAGGTGATGTCAAGGCCATCGCTCGTGGTGGCGACGTCGGTCTCGTACGAACTCAGCCGCCACGGCCCGACGCTCTCGGCAGCCGACGTCGGACACGGCATCCCCGGCAGGACGACACTGGAGAGGAAAAGCGCAGCCAGCAGAATCGCTTTGCGGATGAAAAGCCCTTTGCCTAAGCCAGGCACTCGTGACGCTCTCAAGGTGCAGTGAAGCAACCTCGCGCTCGGAACAGTCCGAGTATAGCTGCGCTGCGGGCGCGCTGCGACTTGCTAGGAGCGCACCGGCACCGCACAATCGAAAAATGCCATTCGGGGCGACGGCGCATGACGCAGACCAATTTCATCAGCAAAGGGAAAGCGCCGATCCTTTGCTGCATTGGCGTTCGCGCTGCCGACAGCGAGGTGCGCGACACTGCACTGCAGATGGCGAGCGCCGAGGGCATCGGCTGGCACGCGCTGCACGTGACACCGGTCCTAAGGCTTAGTCCAGCTGCAGCGCGCACAGCGCACGAAATTCTGCAGCGCGCAGCGCAACTGGGGGCAACAACGGCCATCCGCAAGCGGCAAGACGTGGCCGGGGCAATCATTGAATACGCCCGCGACAACGCGATCTCGCGCATCGTGCTTGGCGATCGTTCGACACGCAACGGCCGTGGACTTGGCGAGAAGCTGATGCGCCGCGCGCCCGAACTCGAACTGGTCATCGTGCCTGCCCTGAGGCAAGAGGCGCCCGAGCGCCAGCGCGTTGCCGCAAAGTCCGCATTGGGCATGACCGGAGGGGCGGCCGCATCGTACCTGTTGTCGCTGTTGACGCTGTCGGTCGTGACCGCGATCGAGTTGCTGCGCCTTGTCGATCCGGTCAGCCTTGCGATGTTGATGGTGTTATCCGTAGCGCTTGTCGCCCTGGGCGGCGGCAGGCGCGCGGCGATCGCGACAGCAATCGGCAATCTGGCCATCTATGACTACCTCGTGGTACCCCCGCGCTACTCGTTTGCGCTGCAGGACACGCACTACATCGTGACCTTTGCCGTGATGCTCACCGTTGGCGGTCTCATCGGTGAGTTGACCGCGCGACTGCGCGTTCAGGCCCGCATCGCGCAGGAAAGCGAACGCAGGGCGCATGCACTCTCCGCGTTTTCCCGCGCGCTGTCGGCGCAAGGCGGGGCACGGCAAGTGATCGATGTCGCCGAGCGAACGCTGTCACGCGCATTTGCCAGCGTGGTCGTTGTCATCGCCAGCAATGCCGAGGGTGAACTCGATTTCGAGAAGGACGGCGTAGAGTTTTCCGACGACGACAAGGCGCTTGCGCGCCAGGTCTTCGCCGAGCAGCGCGTCCTTGGCAGCGAGGACCTCCCTGGCCTGCCTCACTGGGGCATGATTCCCCTGCGAAGCTCGCTGCAAACACGCGGCGTGGTGGCCATTAGCATCGCCAACGGACGGCGCGCGACCTTGCTTGAGGACATTCGTGAACTCGATACATATGCCTCGCTGATTGGCCTTGCGCTCGAACGCGTGCATTACGTTGCCCTGTCGCAGGACGCGCTGCTCGCAATCGAGTCGGAGCGGTTGCGCAATTCGCTTCTCGCCGCGCTCTCACATGACCTGCGCACGCCGCTTTCGGGTGTCATCGGGCTTGCCGAGTCGATCCTCTACACGCGGCCGAGCCTGTCGACGCAGCAGCGCGAGATGATTGAGGAGATTGTCGAAGAAGGTCAGCGCATGAGCGCCTCGGTCGACAACCTCCTGGAAATGGCAAAGCTGGAAAGCGGCACGGTGGTCTTGCGCATGCAGTGGCAATCGGTCGAGGAAGTGATCGGCAGCGCCCTGGCCAATAGCCGTCGCAGCCTTGCCTTGCACAAGGTCATGGTCGATATCGAGCCTCACCTGCCGCTTGTCCAGTTCGACGCCGCCCTCGTCACGCGCGTGCTCGTCAACCTGCTTGAAAATGCCGCCAAGTACACCCCCGTGGGCGCAGAAATCTCGATTGCGGCACGCCTATGCAACGATTGCGTCGAACTTTCCGTGGCCGACGACGGCCCGGGCTTGCCCGCGGGCCAGGAAGAGGCGCTTTTTGCCAAATTCGCCCGTGGCCAGAGCGAATCGGCAACAGGCGGCATGGGACTTGGCCTTGCGATTTGCCGCTCGATCGTCCAGGCTCACGGAGGCGCGATCGTTGCCGAAACCGGCCGATCGGTTGGCGCACGCTTTATCATGACGCTGCCGCTTGGCGAGCCACCCCCGGTGATGGGCGAACTGGAGACTCTTGCAAACGACACCTGAACTGCATCTGACGGCCGTGGTCGTCGAAGATGAGCCGCGCATTCGCCGCTTCGTTAGCACCGCCCTCGAAGCGCAGGGGTGGCACGTCTACGAGGCGGCCTCGGTGGCAAGTGGAATCACCGAGACCGGCGTCAGAAAGCCCGATCTTGTCGTGCTCGATCTCGGCTTGCCCGACGGCGACGGGCTGGACCTGATTTCTCGCGTTCGCGGGTGGTCAGCCGTGCCCATCGTGGTGCTGTCGGCGCGTAGCGATGAAGGCGACAAGATCGAGGCCCTCGATCGCGGCGCCAATGACTACCTGACCAAGCCGTTTGGCCTTGGCGAGTTTCTGGCCCGGGTACGCGTCGCCGTGCGTGCGCGTACGAGCGCGGCTGATCGCGATTCGGTATTCAGTTTCGGGCCGGTTGAACTCAACATGGCGACCCGCATCGTCAAGAAGGACGGTGTCGAGTTGCACCTGACGCCCAAGGAATACCGGCTGCTCGCAGTGCTGGTGCTCAACGCCGGCAAGGTCATGACCCATCGCCAGCTGCTGCATGAGGTCTGGGGCCCGACCCAGACCGAAAACAGCCATTACTTGCGCGTGTACATGGGTCACTTGCGGGCCAAGCTGGAGCGCGATCCAGCGCAGCCCGAATACCTGCTGACCGAGACGGCAGTCGGCTACCGCCTGGTGGGCCTTTAAGAACAAAAAGGCACGATCGCGAGATCGTGCCTTTCTTGCCAGGCCATGCGGCGCGATCCCCGATGGCGCATCGCACGCGGCGATCGCGACCGGGAAGCGCTCCGGCCAGCCCCGCGTTACTGCGTATAGCCAGGAGGGGCCGGCGGTGGCGGCGGGTAATAGCCCGGCGGCGGGGGCGGTGCTGATGGCGGCGGCGGCGGATAGCCGTTCTGGCTCGCCATGCGGCCAGATACAGGCACCTTGTCGCCCTTGGCGTACATGCATTGCGAATAGGCAACGTCATAACGTCTTTGCGCCGAATAGGCCGACGCGTTGCCTTCGCTTGCTCCAGCCGCGGTGCCAAACAGCAGGCCCGTTCCAGCGCCGATACCCGCGCCGCGCCCGCCACCGATGGCCGCGCCCGCCAGGGCGCCAACCACGGTGCCTAGCGCCGCGCTCTTCGCGGTGGCATCCACCTGCGCGTCTTCGGGATTGCCGGCTTGCGAGGAAGCAAAGCCACGGCAGTCGTAGTCATCCGCACGGAACTGGTCGAAGGTCTTGCCCGTTCCTGGCATGGCAACGACATTCGGCCCAGTGGGCACCGAAGCACAGCCTGCGACAACCACAAGCGGCAGCGCAAAAAGCGCCTTTTTAGGGAAATTCATAAAGCTCTCCAGATCTTCGAATAATTCAGGCTCACGCAACACCCCTATTGAGGTGCGTGCGGCGTTTCCTTCTGCCAGCCACTTGGGCACTGTTTCACGTAGGGGTAATAGCCGCCGTTCGGCCCGTCACAGCGATACCAGTAGTAGGGCTGCTGCGCCTGCGTGGTATCTCCCTGCTCGACGTAGGTCGAAGGTGCGGCAGCGACCGGATACGGATACGGATAGGGGTAACCGTACGGGTAATAGCCGCCCCAAAAATCGCCGGGGAAAAATCCCGGTCCGAAATAGACGCCAATGCCCGGGCCCCAATAGCCGCCGCGCCAGCCCCAGCCGCCATGCCAGCCACCGTAATAACCGCCGCCGTGATAGTGCTGGGCAAGCGCCGGGGTCGCAGTCAGCGCGCCACCGACCAGCGCCGCACCCAAAGCGACGCCCGAAACCAGTTTTCTCAATGTCATGTTCATCTCCATTTGCATCGTCTCGCGAGATACTTACGCGCTACGAGTCCTAGTGTAGTTTAAACGTAGCGCGCGGCGTGCCCAGTTGACCTTAACCGGACATTTGTTACCTTTGGCAGCCCGCCGTAGCGTTTTGTAACACCTCAAAAACCGACTGCTGCAAGCGGTGAAAGCTGCTAACACCTCAGCACTTAAGTTCGGTGCTGATGTAGCGATTTCAATGCGTATCTGACAGCGCTTCGTTGTACAAAGTCACAGCGCACGGCGGCGAGCGAGCCAGGCGTCGAGAAACTCGAAGGCGACTTCGGCCAGAATCGCCAATAGAGCCGCCGGGATCGCGCCGGCGAGCAGCAAGCCGTCGTCGTTCAAGGCAAGTCCGATCGTGATGCGCTCGCCAAAGCCGCCAGCGCCAATCAGCGCGGCCAGCGTTGCCGTGCCGATGGCAAGAACCGTTGCCGTTTTGACGCCGGCCAGGATCACGCGCGTGGCCAGCGGCAACTCGATCAGCCACAAGCGCTGCAATGACGACAGGCCAAGCGCGCGTGCCGCGTCCTTCAGCGTTGCCGGCACGCCCGCAAGGCCAACCGTGGTGTTGCGCACAATCGGCAGCAGTCCGTACAGGAACAGGGCGACAAGAGCGGGGAGGGTTCCAATCCGACCGAAAAGCGGGATCAGGAAGGCAAGCAGCGCAAGCGATGGAATGGTCTGCAAAAGCCCGCTTAGCGAAACGATCGCGACGCGCGCGAAGGGCCGCAGGTTCGCGACGATGCCAAGCGGGACGCCGATCAGCACCGCGGCTACGACTGCTATGGCGACAAGGCGCACGTGCTCAAACGCGAGGCGCGGCAAGTCGGGCGCGAAAAGTTTCTCGATCCATCCTTGCCGCCGTGTCACGGGCGGCGCACGGCTTGCGGCGGCGCCCGCGTCAACGAAGTTTGCTGCGACGCGATGAAAATCCTCTCCATCAATTTCCACGGCGCTGTTCAGTGCGATCATTTTTTCTTGTGAGATCGTGCCTTGCATGCGCAATAGCGTCTGCCACGCGGGCGGGTCGCGACTTTCAAGGTCGCGCCTGGCGAGAATCACGGCGTCATAGTTGGGAAAAAACTGGCGATCGTCCTTGAGCACGACCAGGTGATCGCGCAAAATGCGTGCGTCCGTGCTGTAGACGTCAATGACATTGACTTCGCCGCTTGCAAGCGCTAAATAGGCGAGCCCGTGGTCGAGGCCGCGCGGCGTCTGCTTTAGGCCATAGCGTGCCGATAAGCCCTGCCAGCCATCTGCACGGCCGATGAACTCCTGCGACAGGCCGATGACGAGCTGCGGCTTGTCGGCGAGCTGGCTGATGCGATCAAGGTGCTCCCGGCGCGCCGTCTTTTCATCTACGGCAAGTGCGTAGCGATCGGCAAAGCCAAGCGGAGCGATGGCCACCAGATCGAGCGTCGCAAGTGCAGCATTGATGTCCGCAAGAGACCCCGTGGCATGATCGCGCTTTAGGATCTCAAGCTCGATTGTCCCAAGGTATTCGGGATAACAGTCGATTTCACCGGTTTTAAGCGCAGCCAGCGTGACTGCCGTATTGCCAAGGCCCACGCGGTGCTCTGCCGCCTGCGTTTGACGCACTTCGTCGGCGATGATCTCGCCAAGGATGTAGGATTCGGTAAACCTTTTCGATCCCACGGTCAGGGGCCGCTCACCGTGCGCCAGACTGCCAAGGCCAAGCGTGGCGATGACGGCGGCAACAGCAAACATCACGCGGACTTGCGCAGGCGTCATGGAAGAATGGGTATCGCGCAAGAACGGCCTGCACCCTTTGTGCAGAGCACGCATAATGAACGGTGATGCTAGCATTTGCGGGCGCCGTCCGTGACTTCGCGCGGCAGGCACGGCAAGTGCTCGATCCCCGAGCGCTTGTGCCAGTCGTTTGCCTTCCTTCCTCGAATCGCCACCGATGCCTACTTCTGAATCGCTTGCTGGATCCGCAAGGCAGACCAAGGCAACGCTTGCGCAGTGGCAGGCCTGCCGCGCCCGCTCGCTGCAACTGGCCTTGCCTTTAAGTGACGCCGACGCCACGGCACAGTCGATGGACGATGCGAGCCCGACGAAGTGGCATCTGGCGCACACGACGTGGTTCTTCGAGGAGTTCGTGTTGAGCCGCTTCGTCGAGGGCTATCGCCGCTTTGATGCGGCCTACGCCTTCCTGTTCAATTCCTACTATGACGCCGTCGGCCCGCGCCACGCGCGCAGCAAGCGTGGGCTACTCACGCGACCGTCGCTAGACGAGGTCTATCGCTATCGCGCCCATGTCGACGAGGCGCTGGCAGCAGCGCTCGCAGGCGAGATGCTGTGCGAGCAAGCCCTCGAGCTTGTCACACTGGGGCAACATCACGAGGAGCAGCATCAGGAGTTGCTCCTGACCGATATCCTGCATCTTTTTTCAGAAAATCCGCTGCGCCCCGCCTATGTCCGACAGCCGCGTGTTTCAGGTGCCCTGCCCATCGACACTTCCTTGTCGTGGGTGAACTTTCCAGGGGGCATCAAAAGTGTCGGGCACAAAGGTAGAGGATTTGCGTTCGATAGCGAGACGCCCGCTCATGATGTCCTCATCAGGCCCTTTCAACTCGCCTCGCGTCTTGTCACCAACCGCGACTGGCTGGCGTTTATCGACGCCAAAGGCTATGACGAGCCAGGCTTTTGGTTGTCTGATGGCTTTGCGCGGGCGCAGGCCCTTCGTTGGCGCGCGCCGCTTTACTGGGAACAGCGCGACGGCGTGTGGTGGCAAATGAGCCTTGCCGGAATGCTTCCGCTCGAGCTTGATGCACCGGTAAGCCATGTCAGCTTTTTCGAAGCCGATGCATTCGCGCGCTTTAGCCAGGCGCGCCTACCGACAGAATTCGAGTGGGAGTGCGCCGCAGCCGATTTACCCGTGGTTGGCAATGTCCTCGATTTTCAGCGTCTGCGCCCCATGCCCGCGGCCAAGCAGGCCGCATCGACGCCGTCGCAAATGTTTGGCGATGTCTGGGAGTGGACGGCAAGCCCGTTCATGGCTTATCCGCGATTTCGCGCATCAGAGGGCGCCGTGGGTGAATACAACGGCAAATTCATGAATGGGCAGTTTGTCTTGCGCGGCGGCTCCTGTGCGACGCCCCCGGGCCATGTCAGCGCGACCTATCGGAATTTTTTCTATCCGCACCAGCGCTGGCAATTCGCTGGCGTGCGCCTCGCGAAAGATCTGCCGTGAATGCCGCCGTTCCCCGTCCGGTGATCGAGGACCAGCCCGTTTTCATGGCCGCAGCGTTTGCGCACGACGTCCTCGCAGGACTCGCGGCAGAACCCAAGACCATCCCGTGCACCTGGCTTTACGATCGCGAGGGTTCGGAATTATTCGAAGCGATCACGCGTACGCAAGCGTACTATCCAACGCGGGCCGAGACGGGTCTTTTGCAGTCGCACATGGCAGAGCTCGCGACGCTTGCATCGGGCCCGGTTGCCGTGATTGAGATTGGCGCCGGCTCGATCACCAAGACGCGCCTGTTGCTCTCCGTGCTGCCTGCTGCAACGGCCTATTTGCCCATCGACATTTCGGCAGAGTTCATGCTCGAATCGCTCGCATCGCTGCGACTGGACTTTCCAGGGTTGCCGTGCATTCCGGTCATCGCTGATTTCACCGATCGCGACTCGCTCCATAAAGCCATTGCACGCTGTCCGAGCCACGCGCGCCGCCTGGCGTTTTTTCCGGGATCAACCATCGGCAATCTGACCCCGGATGCGGCGCTTGATTTTCTCAACGCCTTGGGAGAGTCGCTCGGACCGGGAAGCCTGCTTGCCATCGGAGCAGATGCCACTTCTGATGCCGATATCCTGAAGCGCGCCTACGACGATCCGGAAGGGATTACGGCGGCGTTCAATCTGAATCTTCTGGCCCGTGTGAACCGTGAACTCGGTGGTGATTTCAGGCTCGAAACATTTCGGCACGAAGCGCGCGTCAATCAGGCGAAAGACCGCGTCGAGATGCATCTGGTGTCCAATACGAACCAGGAAGTCAACGTGCTTGGCCGCGCATTTCATTTTCGCGAGGGTGAATCGATCCACACCGAGAATTCGCATAAGTTCGGCAACATCCGATTCGAACATCTCGCGGCGCGGGCTGGCTGGCGCTCGCAGATGGTGTGGAAGTCCAGTGAGCACCAATTCGAGTTCCACGTGCTCGATCGCCCGGCTGAGCCAGCATTGACGTTTTGATCAAAGGAGCAAAGATGCCTAAAGCTGTCTGGAACGGCGCAGTCATCGCAGAGGCAAGCGAAGGCGAGACGGTGGCGCTTGAGGGCAACATTTATTTTCCCGAGGCTGCTGTCAAGCGTGCCTATCTGCGGCCAAGCGACAAGCACACCATTTGCGCGTGGAAGGGCGTTGCCAGTTACTACGATGTCGAAGTCGAGGGCAAGACCAATGCTGCCGCTGCCTGGTATTACCCCGAGCCCAAAAGCGCGGCTGAAAACATCCGCGGCCGTATCGCGTTCTGGAAGGGCGTGGAAGTCAGTTAAGTGTTTTCAAGCCTTCGGCAGAGCACCACATTTTGACAACTTCGTCACGCCTTTGACCGCCTGCGTTCGGATATGTTTCCGTAACGAAAAGGGGTTACGTGTTGTTACCTTGTTGGCGAGCCGCGCTCCCCGTGCAGACGGCAACGCCGGCAACTTCTGGCAGAATCGACGCTTGCTTGTGCTAATCGGAGCATGAAATGGTCACGGGATTGATTCGATGCTTAGCGGTCACTGCGGGCATGCTCGGCTGTAGTACCGCCTTCGCCATGCTGGGTGGAACGCTCGATTCAATCGAAGCTGATCAGGTACGGCTTGGCGCCGAACACACGGTGGCTGCGGCCGGCGCACTGACCATGCACACGTTAACGCTCCCAGGCGGCGGGGTTGTCCATGAATACCTGACGACAACCGGCGTCGTCGCCGGTGTCACCTGGTCGGGTGCCGGCGCGCCGAATTTCAGGCAGATTTTTGGCGACGCCTACTTCTCGCGTTATTCCGCAGCGCAGGCGCAAAAGAAGTCGTTATCGCACCGGCAATTTGCGCTGCATGACGCGGATCTGGTGGTCGAGTCGCGCGGCGGCATGCATAGCCTGTTCTCCGGGCGCGCCTATCTGCCTGCAGCATTGCCGCAAGGCGTGACCCCCGACCAGCTCCAGTAGAGGTGCCTTGATGCGTTTTGCCGCCCGCAATGCCCTGTTTTTCGTGTCGTGCCTGGCCTCGCTTTTCGTCCTCGCTTCATGTGGAGGCGGGGGCGGAGGGGGCTCGAGCGCATCGGCTGCATCAAGCACGCCGGTTGCGACAACCAAGGCCAATTATGCGACGGTGACGGTCGGTCCGGGGGTCACGCAGCAGTTCGGCAACATCATGACGGTGTCGGTGACAGTGTGCATTCCCGGCACCGAGAGCTGCTCGACCGTGCCCAACGTTCAGGTCGACACCGGCTCGACCGGCCTGCGACTGCTCGCCTCCGCACTGGACCAGTACGCCAATGTCGCGGGATTCTCGGAGAGTCTCGCGCCAGTCAGTACGGCCGGCGGCGCAGAGGCCGAATGCGCGCAGTTTGCCGATGGCGTGGTGTGGGGGGCAGTGCGCACCGCCGCCATCACGATTGGCGGTCTCACCACGACGGGCGGCGAGCCGATCCAGGTGATTGGCGATACGACCGTTGGCGCGACGCCGCCCACGGCGTGCACCAATCTTGGCACGACCGAGGACACGGCTGCAGATCTTGGCGCGAATGGCATCATTGGCGTGGGCTATTTCCTGCAGGATTGTGGCCCGACCTGTGCGGCAACGGCACAATATGATTACTATTTTGCCTGCACGTCGTCAACGTCGTGCTCGCCAAGTCTGGCGCCGCTCAACTTGCAGCTGGTCAATCCGGTTGCGGCGTTTGCGGCGCCGTACAACAACGGCAACATCATTGCCTTGCCTGCGATCACCGCCGCAGGCTCGCCAAGTGTCGCTGGTGAAATATTTTTCGGCATCAATAGTGCGACCGATAACGCCATCGGGTCTGCCACAATCCTCGGTGTTGATCCGAATTACGGCACGTTCACGGTGACCTTTAACGGCTCAAGCACGTCAGACAGCTTCATCGATTCGGGTTCCTCGGTTTACTTCTTCAACGACACGTCGATTCCGCAGTGCTCAGGCACCTATGCGGGCTATTACTGCCCGACAACGACCTTCACCGGCTCGGCCACGATCACGGGTCCTGCACCCTACGGCGGCGCCTACCCATTCACCTTTAGCGTCGTCAATCCCACGTCGGGGACGCTCTCGAACAGCGCCTTTGCGTTTAACGACCTCGGCGCGCCGATCTCTTCGAACGCATCGTCCACCGTTGGCACCGGATTTGATATCGGCCTGCCCTATTTCTTCGGACACACGGTCTATACCGGCTTTGAAGATCGGATCGTAGACGACGTGGGCGCCGGCCCGTTTGCCGCAATCGGCAACTAGTATCGCGTAAGGCCACGGGCGCTGGCCCGCAGGTCGGGCGCGAGGGATAGCCAGGCGCTTTTGCCTGGTTATTGCTGGTCCGCATCAATCACCGTTCGTCACGGCGGGCGACCGATTTCCCGCTCCAAGCTAGAATCGCGGTTTCCATTGCGTTGCAGCAATTGTTAATTTCCGCGCGCTAAAACCCCATGTGGATCGTCCAAGTTGCGTTGCGCCGGCCGTACACGTTCATCGTGATGGCGCTTTTGATCCTGCTCGCGACGCCGCTGTCGCTGCTTCAGACGCCAACCGATATCTTCCCGGATATCAATATCCCGGTCGTTAGCATTATCTGGAACTACACCGGCCTGTCGGCGCAGGAGATGGGGCAGCGCATCGCCTCCGTCAACGAGAGAAGCCTGACGACCACGGTGAACGATATCGAACATATCGAATCGCAAAGCCTGGTGGGCATTTCCATCATCAAGATTTTCTTCCAGCCGACAGCCAATATCCAGACAGCCATCGCCCAGGTCGTCTCCATCGAACAGGCGCAGTTGCGCCAGTTACCCCCCGGCATCACGCCGCCGCTCATCATCCAGTATTCGGCCTCGAGCATTCCCGTCATCCAGCTCGGCCTGTCAAGTGCCCATCTGTCCGAGCAGCAACTGTTCGACAACGCGGTCAACTTTTTGCGGCCGCAACTGATCACCATCCCAGGCGCAGCCATCCCGTATCCCTTTGGCGGAAAAAGCCGCCTGATCTCGGTCGATCTCGATACCCAGGCGCTGCTCGCCAAGGGGCTCACGCCCTCCGATGTCGTGGCAGCCGTCAACGCGCAGAACCTGATCCTGCCTGGCGGCACGGCCAAGATCGGCGCCTTTGAATACTCGGTCGAGGTCAACGGCTCGCCCAACAGCATCGATGGCTTGAACGACATTCCCGTGCGCACCATCAACGGCGCCACAACCTACCTGAAGGAGGTCGCCCACGTCCGCGATGGCTATGCGCCCCAGACCAACATCGTGCGCCAGAACGGCCAGCGCGGCGTCTTGCTGTCGGTGCTCAAGAACGGCAGCGCATCGACCCTTGCCATCGTCAACAACCTCAAGGCGACGCTGCCGCGGGCGGTGCAAACGCTGCCCCCGGAACTCAAGGTCGAGCCGCTGTTTGACCAGTCGATTTTCGTCAAGGCGGCAATCGGTGGCGTGGTTCGCGAAGCCCTGATTGCGGCATTTCTCACTGCTGCCCTGATTCTGCTGTTTCTTGGCAACTGGCGCAGTACCTGCATTATCGCGGTGTCGATCCCGCTGTCGATTTTCACTTCGCTGCTTGCCCTGCACGCGCTTGGCGGCACGGTCAACATCATGACGCTTGGCGGGCTCGCGCTCGCGGTCGGGATTCTGGTTGACGATGCGACGGTGACAATCGAGAACATCGAGCGCCACATCCATCTCGGCACGCCGCTTTACGAATCGATTCTGACTGGCGCGGGCGAAATCGCCGTGCCCGCGCTGGTCTCGACGTTTTGCATCTGTATCGTGTTTGTTCCGATGTTCTTCCTAAGCGGCGTTGCCAAGTATCTGTTCGTGCCGCTGGCCGAGGCGGTGGTCTTCGCCATGCTTGCAAGCTACGTGCTGTCGCGAACCCTGGTGCCAACGCTCGTGCTCATCCTGCTTCGCAACGTCAAGCCCAGTGACGCGAACAGCCCCGGTCGTTTCAGGCGCATCTATCTGGCCTTTGATCGAAGCTTCGAGCGCATGCGCGGCGGCTACATCCTGATCCTGTCGGGACTTCTGACGCACCGCAAGATGTTCTGCGGCCTGTTCCTCGGCTTTTGCCTGCTCTCGCTCGGCCTTTTTCCCTTTCTCGGGCGCGACTTCTTCCCCAACGTCGATGCCGGCCTGATCCGCTTGCACATGCGCGCGCCAACCGGCACTCGCATCGAGGAGACAGCCCGTCTTGCCGACCAGGTCGAAAGCGTCATTCGCGAACTCGTCCCCGAGAAGGAATTGGGAGTCGTGCTCGATAACCTGGGACTGCCTTATAGCGGCATCAATCTTTCCTATAGCAATTCCGGCACCATCGGCACGCTCGATGGAGAGATCCAGGTGTCGCTAAAGCCTGGGCACGGCGCGACCGAGGGCTATGTCCGCACCTTGCGCGAGGAGCTGCCGCGACGCTTTCCGGGCGTCGAATTCTTCTTCCAACCGGCAGATATCGTGACGCAGATTCTGAACTTCGGCTTGCCTGCGGCAATCGACGTGCAGTTTGCCGGTCGCGACATTGCAGCCAACTATGCGCTTGCAGCCCAGCTGCTTGAAAAGGTCCGCCAGGTGCCAGGAGCCGTCGATGCGCGCATCGAGCAGCGCGAGAACGAGCCTACGATCGGACTGAACATGGATCGCTCGCGCATCCAGCAAATCGGACTGAATGCCAGCAACGTCGCGCAAAACCTGCTGGTCTCGCTGTCGGGAAGTTTCCAGACGGCGCCGGCGTTCTGGCTCGATCCGAAAAACGGCGTGGTCTACAACATCGCCGTGCAAAGTCCGCAATATCGCGTCGATTCGATGACGTCGCTGCTGCAAACGCCGGTCAGCGCTGGAGTGCCTTCGCCGATTTCGGGCGTCTCGACCGATCCGGGCACGCCAGGCGCGCCGCAGCTGCTCACCAATCTGGTGCGCGTGCAGCCCCGCTCCGAGCAGGCCATCGTCTCCCACTACAACATCACCCCGGTCATCGATCTGTACATTTCCGTCGACGGGCGCGATCTCGCCAGCGTCGCCAACGACATCACAAAACTGACCGACGATGTCATACCGAAACTGCAGCGCGGAGGACATCTGGATATCCGCGGGCAGGTGACGACGATGAGATCGTCCTTCATCGGCCTGGGCATTGGGCTTGTCATGGCCATTGTGCTCGTCTACCTGCTCATCGTCGTCAACTTCCAGTCGTGGGTGGATCCGTTCATCATCATCATGGCGCTGCCCGCAGCGCTTGCCGGCATCGCCTGGATGCTGTTCATTACCGGTACGACCTTGTCTGTACCGGCCTTGACCGGGGCCATCATGACCATGGGTGTGGCCACCGCCAACAGTATTCTGATGGTGGCCTTTGCACGCCAGCAGCTCGATGCCGGTGCGCCGCCCTTGACGGCGGCACTCGAAGCTGGCGCGACGCGCATCCGACCGGTGCTGATGACCGCGCTGGCGATGATCATCGGCATGGTGCCGATGGCGCTTGGCCTTGGCGAAGGCGCCGAACAGAACGCGCCGCTCGGCCGGGCCACGATCGGTGGCCTGCTGTTTGCCACCGTCTCGACCCTGTTTTTTGTGCCGGTGGTGTTCGCTGCCGTGCACCGCTGGCTGCAGCATCGCAAGCCAGCCGGCCATGTAGGGGATGCGGGCAAGGAAACGGGAACGTCATGAGCGATAGTCACGAAGGACTTCACATTCACAAGGGCAGCGAGCGCGAGGAGCACATCCATCGCGCGCAGATGATGCGGCGTGCCAAGTGGGCGGCACTCATCATTCTGCTCGTGCTTGCCATCGGTGTCGTCCTGACACTTCTCGCGCGCGTCTCGCACGGTCGCGAACTCGACAAGCGCACGACGATGCAAGGACGTGTCTACGTCACCGTGGTGAATCCGACGCAAGCCGAGGGTGCCTCGGCGATCGATCTGCCAGGCACGCTGCAAGGTGCCATCGAATCGCCCATCTATGCGCGCAGCAACGGCTATGTTGTCAGCTGGACCAAGGATATCGGCGCCCAGGTCAGCCAGGGCGAATTGCTTGCGACCATTTCCGCGCCGGAAGTCGATCAGGAGTTGTCGCAGGCGATCGCCGCGCGCGAACAGAGCGCATCGAGCCTTGCGCTGGCCAAGAGTTCAGCCGAACGCTGGCTCGCGCTGCGTCAAAAGGACGCGGTATCGCAGCAGGAGCTCGACGAGCGCCAAAGTGCCTATGCCCAGGCGCAGGCTACGCTGAATGCCGCCACGGCCAACGTCAAGCGCCTGGAAGAACTTGAATCCTTCAATCGCATTGTCGCGCCGTTCTCCGGGGTGATCACGCGAAGAAACATCGACGTTGGCGATTTGATCAACGCCGGCTCGGCGGGCACGGCGCGCGCGCTCTTCACGATGGCCAAGGTCGACCCCTTGCGTCTTTATGTCTATGTGCCGCA
>CAJCIC010000062.1 GCA_903970185.1 Gammaproteobacteria bacterium | reverse complement strand
GCGGCTTCATCGGGCTTTGCGGCTACGACGCCCTGGACAAAGACGCGTCGGCCAAATATGTGGCCGATCAGATTTTGCCTAAAATCGGACCCGATACGCCGGTCTACAGTATCGAAATGTATGAACAGACCCTGCCTTTTTACCTGCAAAGGACGGTCATCCTGGTCGCCCATCGCGACGAGCTCGACTTTGGTTTGACCCAGGAACCCAAGCTCTGGATACCCACTCTGGACGCTTTTGCCAGTGCCTGGCGCGCCGATCCGAGCGCTGTGGCCGTGATGCCCCCTTCCACATTGGATAAACTGCGCGCCATGCATCTACCCTTTACGATCCTTCTTTCTGACCGGCGCTTTGTCGTCATTACCAAATCATGAGCCTCGTCGCCTTTTGCCTGATTCTGACCGGGGTGCTCTTGAACGCCGGCGCCCAGCTGCTTCTGAAAGCCGGTGTCAACGCGGTCGGCCATTTTGCGTTTAGTTCTGAGAACCTGTTGCCGATCGGGCTGAAACTGGCGACCCAGCCTCCTATCCTCGCGGGTCTTTGCTGCTACGTCATCAGCGTGGTGGTGTGGATCCTGGGCCTGTCGCGGGTCGACGTCTCGGTGGCCTATCCGCTGTTGTCGATGGGCTATGTCGTCAATGCGATCGCCGCCTGGTGGCTGTTTGGCGAGACCTTGACGGTACAAAGGCTGGTCGGCATCGGGGTCATTCTGATCGGCGTGGTGCTGGTCGCCCGAACTGCAAGTCCGATCGCCTCATAGACCATTTCATGCTGCCATTTACCCGTCCCACCATCGACGAAGCGACCATCGCTGCCGTAGGCGAAGTGCTGCGCTCAGGCTGGATCACGTCGGGGCCTCAGGTCAAAGCCTTCGAGGCCGAACTCTCCGACTATTTTGGCCAGCGTCCGGTGCGCGTTTTTAATTCAGGCACCTGCACCATGGAGATCGCCCTGCGCATTGCCGGCATCGGCGCGGGCGACGAAGTCATCACCACGCCGCTGTCCTGGGTTGCGACCGCCAACGTCATCCTCGAGACCGGCGCGCGACCGGTATTTGCCGACATCGACCTCGCAACGCGCAACATCGACCTTGAAAAGGTGGAGCGCGCGGTCACGAAAGCCACGCGTGCCGTGCTGCCGGTCGATCTGAGCGGCCTGCCCGTTGACCGCACGCGCCTCTACCAGCTTGCGGCTTCGCATCACCTGCGCGTGGTCGAAGACGCAGCGCAATCCTTTGGCAGTCTCTGGCAGGGGCGACTGATCGGCTCGATCGGCGATTTGGTCTCGATCAGCTTTCACGCCAACAAGAACATCACGTCGATCGAAGGCGGCTGCCTGGTGATGAACGACGACGCCGAGGCAAGACTCGCCGAGCAGTACCGCTTGCAAGGCGTGGTGCGCTCGGGCCGCGATGGCATGGACGTCGATCTCGTCGGTGGCAAATACAACCTGACTGACGTTGCCGCCTGCGTCGGGCGCGCGCAGCTAAAGCAGTTCCGTGCCTTTCGCGAGCGGCGCTTGGCGCTTGCCCGCATGTACTTCGAGGCCTTTGCCGCGTACCGGCAACGCCTGTACGGTCTCGGTCTTCCCGTGGCCGATTTCGAGAACACCAACTGGCACATGTTCCAGGTCGTGCTCAACGAGGCGCAGCTGCGCGCGCCAAGAGCGGAAATCATGGCCGCGATGGAAGCCCGCGGCATCATGACAGGCGTGCACTACCCGGCGATCCATCTGTTTACGCTGTATCGCAGGCTCGGCTGGAAGGAAGGCGACTTTCCCAATGCCGAATACGTCGGTCGCAACACCTTGACACTGCCCCTTTTCCCGGGGATGAAGGATGACGATGTCGGCCGCGTCGTCGAAGCACTGGTGGCAACGCTTGCCGAGTTCGCAAGATGATGCTGCCTTATCTGTCGGTTGTGATTCCGGTCTACAACGAAGAGGCGGGCCTGCCCGCGCTCTTTGAACGCCTCTACGCAGCGCTCGATGCGCTGCCGGCGATCGCTGCTCGCGGCTTTGAGGTGATCTTCGTTAACGACGGCTCGAGCGACAAATCGGCTGCCCTTTTGGCCGACCAGTTCCACGCGCGCCCGAAGGAAACGCGCGTCATCCTGTTTAATGCCAACTACGGCCAGCACGCCGCCATCATGGCCGGCTTTGCGCGCGTGCGCGGCGAAGTGATCGTCACGCTCGATGCCGACCTGCAGAATCCTCCGGAAGAAATCGGCCGTCTCGTGAGCGAATTCGAGCGCGGCTACGATTATGTCGGCACCATCCGTCGCCAACGCCAGGACTCGTGGTTCAGGCGCGGCGCGTCGCGCGCCATGAATCGCGTGCGCGAACGCATCACGCGCATTCACATGACCGATCAGGGCTGCATGCTGCGCGCCTACAGCCGCGCCGTGGTCGATACCGTCAACCAGTGCCAGGAGATCAACACGTTCATTCCGGCATTGGCCTATACCTTTGCAACCCATCCCGTCGAGATCGAGGTCGCCCACGAAGAACGGGCGGCTGGCGAATCGAAATATTCGCTGTACCGGCTGATTCGTCTCAATTTCGATCTGGTCACCGGCTTCTCGGTGGTGCCGCTGCAGCTGTTCTCGCTGCTGGGCATCGGACTGGCCCTGTTCTCGGCGCTGTTTGTCTTCTATCTGGCGCTGCGCCGATTGTTTGTCGGACCTGAAGCCGAGGGACTGTTTACCCTGTTTGGCATCGCCTTTTTCCTGATTGGCGTGCTGCTTTTTGGCATCGGCCTTCTGGGCGAATACGTCGGTCGCATCTATCAGCAGGTGCGCCAGCGCCCGCGCTTTATCGTCTCGGCGGTGCTTGAGGACAAGACGTGACGCGGGCTGTCGTTTTTGCCTATCACGATGTCGGTGTGCGATGCCTAAAGACCCTGCTTGCGGGTGGCGTTGACGTCACGACGGTGGTCACGCACCACGACGATCCGCGCGAGACGGTGTGGTTTGCAAGCGTCGCTGCCACCGCATCTGACTATCGCATTCGCGTCCTGCGACCGCAAGCGGCCGAGCTTGGCGCACTGGCGCATGCGCTTGCGCCCGAGGCGCCTGATCTTCTTTTCTCGTTTTACTATCGCCACATGCTGCCGGCATCGCTTTTGGCACTGCCGCGACTTGGCGCATTCAACATGCACGGCTCGCTCTTGCCCAAGTACCGCGGCCGCGTACCGGTCAACTGGGCCGTGCTGAAAGGCGAAACCAAGACCGGCGTGACGCTGCATGAGATGGCCGAAAAGCCTGACGCGGGTGACATCATTGCCCAGACCGAAGTGCCGATTCTTCCTGACGATACGGCGTTCGAGGTCTTTCGCAAGCTCACCGTCGCTGCCGAACTGACGCTCTGGCACACGCTGCCTGCGCTTGTCGCTGGCAACCCCGAGCGTTGGCCTAACCGCCTTGAAGAGGGAAGTTATTTCGGCGGCAGAAAGCCCGAGGACGGTCGCATCGACTGGTCGCAGCCGCGCAGCCAGGTCTACAATCTGATCCGGGCGGTCGCCCCGCCTTATCCGGGCGCATTTTGCACGGTGCACGGCCGCACGCTTTGCGTCGAGGCCGCCCGTCTGGCCGATGTCGCCCCGATGCAGGTGACGCCAGGTCCCTTCGTGCACGATAATCGCGTCTTCGGCATGTGCGGCGACGGCGCCGCACTTGATCTCCTGCGCTTGAGCCTGGATGGCACCCCGCTAAGCACCGAAGCCGCCGTTGCCTTCATCCAGAAAAATCTATGAAAAAAATCCTCATCCTCGGGGTCAACGGCTTCATCGGCCACCATCTGTCCAAGGCCATCGTCGAATTGACCGACTGGGAAGTGTTCGGCATGGACATGCAGTCCGACCGGCTGGCCGACGTCATGGCGTCGCCGCGCTTTCATTTCTTCGAAGGCGACATCACGATCAACCGCGAATGGATCGAATACAACGTGCGCAAGTGCGATGTCCTGCTGCCTCTCGTTGCGATCGCGACGCCAGCGACCTACGTGCAGCATCCGCTGCGCGTGTTCGAGCTCGACTTCGAGGCCAACCTGCCGATTGTCAGACAGGCGGTGAAGTACAAAAAGCGCGTCATCTTTCCGTCGACCTCCGAGGTCTACGGCATGTGCGAGGACGCCGCCTTCGATCCTTATCGCTCCGACATGGTCTATGGTCCGATCGACAAGCCGCGCTGGATCTACGCCTGCTCGAAGCAGTTGATGGATCGTGTGATTGCTGCCTATGGCCAGGAGCAGGGCCTTGACTACACCCTGTTTCGGCCTTTCAACTGGATCGGCTCCGGACTCGATTCGATCCACACCGCAAAGGAAGGGTCGTCGCGCGTCATCACCCAGTTCCTCGGCCACATCGTGCGCGGCGAGGACATCAGCCTCGTCGATGGCGGCGCGCAGAAGCGCGCCTTCACCTATATCGATGATGGCATCGATGCGCTGATGAAGATCATCGCCAATCCGGGCGGTGTTGCCAGCGGCAAGATCTACAACATCGGCAATCCGAGCAACAATTTCTCGGTGCGCGAACTGGCCACCATGATGCTTGACATGGCCTCGCAGTATCCGGAGTACAGAAGTTCGGCAAGCAAGGTCAAGTTAATCGAGACGACGGCTGAAGCCTACTATGGCGCGGGCTATCAGGACGTGCAAAACCGCGTCCCGAAGATCGACAACGCCATGGCCGAGCTTGACTGGGCACCGCGCGTGAACATGCACGATGCATTGCGCAAGATCTTCGATGCATACCGCGGCCAGGTCGGCGCTGCCCGCGAGCTCGTGGACTGATCGCGTGACCGATCTTGCATTTGCCATCGCGGCCGCAACGCGAGACGACGTGCCGGCCCTGTTTCAGCTCATCGTCGGGCTCGCCGAATACGAGAGACTCGTCGATCTTGTCGTCTGCACGCAAGGCGATCTCGAAGCTGCGCTGTTTGGCGCAAGCGCCGCCTGCGAGGCACTCATGGTGCGCGTGCCAGAGGCGCCAGAACCGGTCGGCTTCGCCCTGTTTTTTCACAACTTTTCGACTTTTCTTGGTCGTCGTGGCCTGTATCTCGAGGACATTTTCGTGCTCCCCGAATATCGCGCACGCGGTCTTGGACGCGCCCTTCTGGTTCGACTCGCGCAAATCGCCGTCGAGCGCAAGTGCGGCCGCCTCGAATGGGCCGTGCTTGACTGGAATGTCGATGCGCAGGGCTTTTATCGCAGCCTTGGCGCGACCATTCTTCCCGACTGGCGCATCGCCCGCGTCACCGGCGAAGCGCTGACACGACTTGCCGCGCTGTGAACGCAAATCGCGCACCGCATATCGCGCTCAAGGTCGACGTCGACACGCTGCGTGGCACGCTCGAGGGCACACCGGCGCTGCTCGAACTCTTCGCCCGTCACGATATCTTCGCCACCGTCCTCTTCAGTCTTGGCCCGGACCATACCGGCCGCGCCATCAAGCGCGCCTTTCGGCCCGGCTTTTTCGCAAAGGTACAAAGAACCTCGGTCGTCGAGCATTACGGCCTGCGCACGCTTCTTTACGGCACGCTGCTGCCAGGCCCTGATATCGGGCGACGCGGCGCCGCGGTGATGCGCGAAACCCGCGCGCGCGGTCATGAAGTCGGCATCCACACCTGGGACCACACGCTCTGGCAGGACAACGTGTCGAAAAAAGATGCCGCCTGGACCGCGCAGCAGATGCAATTGGCCTACGACCGCTTCTTGGAAATTTTCGCGAGCGCGCCATCGACCCATGGCGCTGCCGGCTGGCAGATGAATGCCGCAGCCCTCAAGGTCCTCGATCGATGGCAGCTCGCCTATGCCTCGGATGGCCGCGCCAGAAGCGCGGCCGAAGGGGCCTATCGCATCTCCCTTGATGGCGCTGCGCCGCTCGCATGCATCCAGATGCCAACGACGCTGCCAACGTTGGACGAATTGATTGGCGTTGACGGCATGGATGCCGCGGGCGCTTCGGCGAGGCTGCTTGAGATCACTGCGCAATTCCGCCGCGATCACGTCTTTACCCTACACACTGAACTCGAGGGCGCAAAGCTCAAGCCGGCCTTCGAGACGCTGCTTCTTGGCTGGATCAAACAGGGCTTCCGGCTGGGCACCATGAGAGAGCAGTACCAGACCCTTGATGCTGCCTTGCTGCCCGTGCGCCGCTTCGATTACGGCAGCGTGCCCGGGCGATCCGGCGAGCTGATGCTCGCCGGTGCCACGATTGCGTGAGGGCAAGGCACGTTGCCCCCACGTGCCGTCTGGCCTAGCGCCAGGCGTAGGGACGATGACCGCCCCAGCCGTGAAAGTGCGGGCCGTAGACGATGGGCGGTCCGAAGTAGCGCGGGCCGTAGTAGTGCGGGCCATAATAGTATGCGGCTGGAGGAGCGGCATAGATCGGCGCCGGATAGAGCGGCGGCGCCACGACCACCGGCAGCCCGATTCCGACAGAGACGTAGCCCCTAGCATTGGCCGGCATCGAGGCAGCGCCAAGGGCCAAAGCTGCAACAGCCGGAAGGATGAGTTTGCGTAGCATGATAGTTCTCCAAATGAAAACGGTGTGTGCCGTACTGTTATAACGCCCGCGAAGGCCAAACGGATACGCGTCAATTGGAACCTGCGGTATCTTCTGTAACAAAGACTGTGCCAATGCCCGCCAACCCTGGAGTTTTGCAATGAGTGTGACCGTAGGCCGGCCCGTTCCCAAGTTTAGCGCCACCTCGACCGCCGGGGAAATCAGCCTGAAGGATTTCGCCGGCAGGAATCTGATCCTGTATTTCTATCCCAAGGACGCAACGCCTGGCTGTACCACGGAGGGCCAGAACTTTCGCGACCGCTATGCGGCGTTGCAAAAGGCCAACGCCGAGATCTTTGGCGTTTCGCGCGATTCGCTTGCCTCGCATGAGCGCTTTCGCCAGAAGATGGGCTTCCCGTTTGCCCTGATTTCGGACACCAGCGAGGCACTTTGCACCCTGTTTGATGTCATCAAGCCGAAAAAACTCTATGGCAAGGTGCATATCGGAATCGAACGCAGCACGTTCGTCATCGGGCCCACCGGCATCCTGTTGCGGGAATGGCGCGCACTGAAGGTGCCCGGTCACGCGCAAGAAGTGCTAGAGTATGTTCAGAGTCTGTAGCAACACGAATCACCACTGCATCGCATGCTAGGACCGCGCTGAATTGATTCATGGTCACAAGAAGGCCGTCTGTCCGTGCCAACCGCACTGGCAGCCGGCCTTTACTTTTTTTACCGGTGCAATTCGCCGGATTCCGCCTTTCTCACCCCTGTATCGCGCCGATGCCACTTCCAAAATTGCCCAGCAAGCCAGCCGCATTGTTGTCAGAATCCGCCATCGAGGAAGCCAACCGGTCAAAACCGCGACTTAAACCCGGGAAAAACCACTCTCCCCTGAAGACCAACGGGCATGCCATCCACCATGCGGAGATCGTGAGCGCAGACGTGCGCGCCAGAGCGCCGATCGACACCACCCGGGCGCCCCTTGCGCCGATGCTCTCGGTGGTGCCGCAAAGCCACGGCCAGCCAAGAAAAAGGGACGCCGGGGACGGCCCGCCCAAACTCTTCGTGCTTGACACCAACGTGCTGATGCACGACCCGTCGTCGCTGTTCCGCTTCGAAGAACACGATGTCTTCCTGCCGATGATGACGCTCGAGGAACTCGACGATCACAAAAAGGGCATGTCTGAAGTTGCGCGCAACGCGCGCCAGGTCAGCCGCTCGCTTGACGCCCTGATTGCCAACACCGGCGAGGCCGACATCGAAAGCGGCATTGCCCTGTCAAAACTGGGCAGCAAGGACGCGCGCGGCAAGCTCTTCTTCCAGACCCAGGCCGTCTCCCAGGCACTGCCCTCGGGCTTGCCCGTGGGCAAGGCCGACAATCAGATCCTGGGTGTCGTTCGCGAGCTGCAAGAACGTCATCCGGAACGCCAGGTGGTGCTGGTCTCAAAAGACATCAACATGCGCATCAAGGCGCGTGCACTGGCGCTTCCTGCCGAGGACTACTTCAACGACCAGGTCCTTGAAGACACCGATCTGCTCTATTCCGGCATCCGCCAGCTCGCGCCTGATTTCTGGGACCAGCATGGCAAGGGCATCGAAAGCTGGCAGCAAGGCGGCTTTACCTATTACCGCGTGACCGGGCCGCAGGTGTCGTCGTTACTCGTCAACGAATTCGTCTTCTTCGAAGGCGACGGCGCCCCGCTTTACGCCCAGGTCAAGGAGATCAGCGGCAAGACTGCGGTGCTCAAGACGCTGCGCGATTATGCTCACGCCAAGAACTCGGTGTGGGGCATCACGGCGCGCAACCGCGAGCAGAACTTCGCGCTCAACCTGCTCATGAATCCGGACTGCGACTTCGTCACGCTGCTTGGCCAGGCGGGCACCGGCAAGACACTGCTTGCGCTTGCGGCCGGGCTGACACAGGTCCTCGAAACCAAGACCTATACCGAAATCATCGTCACCCGGGTCACGGTTCCGGTGGGCGAAGATATCGGCTTTTTGCCAGGCACCGAGGAAGAAAAGATGTCGCCGTGGATGGGCGCGTTCGATGACAATCTCGACGTCCTGAACAAGACCGACGATGCCGCGGGCGACTGGGGCCGGGCGGCGACGCAGGATTTGATCCGCTCGCGCATCAAGATCAAGAGCCTGAATTTCATGCGCGGCAGGACCTTCATCAACAAGTTCCTGATCATCGACGAGGCGCAAAACCTGACGCCCAAGCAGATGAAGACCTTGATCACGAGAGCGGGCCCAGGCACGAAGGTGATTTGCCTTGGCAACATCGCGCAGATCGATACGCCCTACCTGACCGAAGGCTCAAGCGGGCTGACCTATGTCGTCGACCGCTTCAAGGGCTGGAATCACAGCGGCCATGTGACCCTGCAGCGCGGCGAACGCTCGCGCCTTGCCGATCACGCCGCCGAGGTGCTCTAAGCGATGGACACCGCCCCCCGGCTGACAGGCATCAGTCGGTGGGCGGGATGCATTCTCGCTGGCGGCAAGGGCGAGCGCATGGGCGGCAAGGACAAGGGACTCGTCTCCTACCAGGGCTACCCGCTCGCATTGCACGTGGCACGGCGGCTCGCGCCGCAGGTCGACACGGTCGTGATCAGCGCGAATCGCAACCAGGACATTTACGCCGCTCTCGGCTATGCCGTCATCGCGGACCGGATCGCAGGCTTTGCCGGGCCGCTGGCGGGCATGCATGCGGCACTTTGCGCGCTTAAAAGCGACTTCGAGGCGGTGCTTTGCGTTCCCTGCGACAGCCCCGATATCCCGCCCGACCTCGCCTTGCGCCTTAGCCAGGGCATGAACGGCGCGCGTGCCGCGGTGGCCTCTATCAACGGTGTCGCCGAGCCGACCTTTGTCATGCTGCGAAGCGGCGAGGCCGAGGCGATTGCCGGCTATCTTGCCCGCGGCCAGCGCAAGATCGCAACGTTTCTGAACGAGATCGATGCAAGGCGCATCGCCTTTGACGACGTGCCCATGGCCTTCGTCAATTTCAACACCAGCGAAGAATTGCGCGAGCGCGAGGCGCGCTTGATGACACCCCATGGGTCTTGACACCGCCCGGCCGCGGTCGCTATCGGTCGATGACGGCCGCCGTGCGCTTCTGGCCGGCATCGCCCGCATGGCCAAAAGCGAACGTGTCGAGCTGAAAGCAGCCCTTGGCCGCGTTCTCGCCGCACCTGTCATCTCTGCCATCGACATCCCCGCCGTGCCGACGGCAGCGATGGATGGCTACGCCCTCCTCGCGGCAGCGATCGAGCGGGTGCCGGTGACGCTTGCGATCGCCGGCACGGCCTTTGCCGGAGGCCCCCATGCGACGGGCCCGGGCCTGTCTGCGTGCATTCGCATCATGACCGGGGCGCCGTTGCCGCCTGAAACCGACACGGTCGTGATGCAGGAGGATGTGCAACGCAGCGCGGACGCGATCACGCTCACGAGCCTGCCTGCACCTGGCGCGCATGTGCGCCTCACCGGGGAAGACATTGCCCTCGCCGATCACGTCGTCGCTGCCGGGCGCCGCTTGACGCCGGTGGACATTGCGCGCGCTGCCATGCTCGGGCTCACGCACCTCGAGGTGTACCGGCAACTGAAGGTCGGCTTTTTGTCGAGCGGGGACGAACTGGCGCTTGTCGGCGGCGCGCTTGGCCCGGGCGAAGTGTATGACAGCAACCGCTACTTCCTGCATTGCGCGATTGCAAGCCTTGGCATGCAGCCCGTCGACTGCGGCCGCGTCGATGATGATCGCGACGCAATCACAGCGGCGCTAAAGGCGGCCGCGCCCGAGGTCGATGTCCTTCTGACCACGGGCGGCACGTCGATGGGCGATCGCGACCACATGAAAGGCGTGCTGCAAGAAGGTGGCACGCTGATCTTCGGCGAGGTGGCCATGAAGCCCGGCCGTCCCCTTGGCTTTGGGCATTACGCCGGCATGCCTGTCGTCACGCTGCCAGGAACGCCCGCGGCCATGATGGCGGCGTTCTACGTCATGCTGCGCGACGCCCTGATGCACGCCTCGGGGGAGTCGCCGCATCGCGTCGCCAGAATCCGGGCGCGCCTTGGCGGCACGCTCACGGCCAAAGGCGGACGGCATGAATTCATCCAGACTTCCCTGGTCCTGCGCCGCGACGAGGCCATCGCGCAGCCGATCAGAAGGCGCTTTCACAGACGCGAGTCCGATGCGCTCTTGCCAACGCTTGACGGCTGGATCGAGCTTGACGGCACGCAAACCCGCATCAACAGCGGCGATACGGTCGACGTCATCCCGCTCTAGGTTGCACTAGGCGGCGTCGATCGGCGGCTCGGATTCGAGCGCATCAAAAAGCGGCGCCGGCGGCACGTCGTCGTCGCCTTCGACGTCCGATTCGGCGAGTGCGCCGGCAGCACTGAGGAGGTCACCGGGGATCTTGCGATTGGTCTTGGCGCCGAGTTTTTTCAGGTCGTCAAGCCGCTTCACGACGCTGCCACGACCGTCGACCAGTCGATCCCGGGCACGGGCAAACGATTCCTGCGCGCGCTCAAGGCGCTGGCCGGCTTCGGTAAACGACTCGATGACGAGCACGAACTTGTCGTGAATCTCGCCGGCCTGGCGGGCGATCTCAAGCGCATTGCGATTTTGCAGCTCGCGCCGCCACAGCGTGGCAACCGTGGACAGCATGGCCAAAAGGGTGCCCGGGGTGACGATCACGACCTTGCGGTCAAAGGCGTCGAAGATCAGCGACGGATCCGCGCCCGCGGCGAGATTGAAGGCCGGCTCGATGGGAACGAACATGGCGACAAAATCGGGACTGTTCAAGGTGTTGTGGCCCTGGTAATTGCGCGTGCCAAGGTCGGCCACGTGACGTCGCAGCGACTGCACGTGCTCGCGCAGCGCGGCTTCCCGATCGGCGTCGTTCTCGGCGCTGTAGTAACGGTCATAGGCGATGAGGGAAACCTTGGAATCGATGACGATGTGCTTGGCTTCGGGCAGGCGCACGACAACGTCAGGACGGCCGATGCCGTCCTGCGAGTTGAGCGTCGCCTGCACTTCGTATTCGCGACCCTTGTGCAAGCCGGAACGCTCGAGGATGGCCTCGAGCATGACTTCGCCCCAGTTGCCGCGGGTCTTCGACTGGCCCTTGAGCGCGCGCGTCAGGTTGAGCGCTTCGTCGCTCATGCGCTGGTTGGTCTCTTGCAGCCGCCTTACTTCCTGCAAGAGGGAGAAGCGATGCTGGCCCTCGGTGGTGTAGACCTCTTCGACCTTGTTCTGAAACGCCGTCAGCTTCTCGCTCAAGGGGCCAAGCACGAGGCCAAGCTCGCCGCGATGAGACTCCGACAGGCGTTTTCCCTTTTCTTCCAGGACCTCGGTCGCAAGCGTCTTGAACTGGTTATGCAGGGTCTCGCGCGCGGTATCGAAAAAACTCAGTTGCACCGCCGCGCGCTCGCGCGCTTCGTCGATTTCGCTTCTGAGTCGTGCAATCTCTTCGCGTCCAGCCAAGACCGCTGCGCGCAATGCGCCGGTCTCGTCGCGGGCGGCGCGCAAGTCCTGCCTGAGGACTTCGAGCTCGGCATTGCGCGCGGCAAGACGCTCGGCTGTTTGCGCCAGTTCGCGCTCGGCCGCGAGGCGTTGCGCCGACAACTCCTCGCGCTGCATCGAAAGCGCATCGCGCTGCTCGAGCGCGGCACGCGAGCGCCAGCTTCTGTGCATGGCAAGGATGCCAACGACCGCGCCCAGGAGCGCGCCCAGAAGGAAAAAAAGCATCGATGCGGCGCCCATGCCCTAGTGCAATGCCTCGAAGGCCTGGGCCAGATCGGCAAGCAGGTCGTCAGTGTGTTCAAGGCCGATGTAAAAGCGCACGAGCGCTCCCGTCAGCCACGGCCTTGTGGTGCGCGCCTGCGCAAGCGCATAAGGCACGGCCAGGCTGTGGCTGCCGCCCCAGCTAAAGCCGATCGAAAAGAGCTTCAAGGCATCGACCATGGCGTCGACCTTTCCTGCCTCGATGCTTTGCTTGAAGACAACCGAGAACAGTCCGCCTGCGCCCCTGAAATCACGCTTCCAGAACGCATGCCCTGGGCACGAGGGCAGCCCGGGATGCAACACGCGCTCGATTTCCTCGCGCTTTGACAGCCATTCGGCAACGCGATAAGCGCTCGCTTCATGAACCTTGAGCCGTGCCAGAAGCGAAGGCAGGCCGCGCAGCACCAGATAGGCATCATCGCCCGCCACGCCAAGCCCGAGGCGCATATGGGCGGTCTTGATGCGCTGATGCAGTTTCACGTCGCGCGTCACCACCGATCCCATCAGCACGTCGCTTCCTCCCGAAGGGTACTTGGTGAGCGCGTGCATGACAATGTCAAGGCCACATTCGAATCCCTGGAAGAAGTATCCGCCCGACCAGGTGTTATCCAGTGCGCTCAACACGCCGCGCTCGCGCGCCAGTGCCGCAAGGCGCGGCACGTCGGGGACCTCCATCGACACCGAGCCTGGCGCTTCGATCCACAAGAGGCGCGTGTTGGCGTTGATCAGGCGCGCCGCCGCCTCGGCATCAGCGGCAGGATAGGTGTGGCAGGTGATGCCAAAACTCGACAGCATGGTCTCGCCGAGCTCGCGATTGGGCAGGTAGACGTTGTCAGGGATGAGGAATTCATCGCCGCTTTGCAAAAGGCCAAGGTTGATCATGGCGATGGCGGCGAGCCCCGAGGGCGCAAGCAGCGCATATGCACCGCCTTCGAGTTCTGCGATGCGGTGCTGCAGTTCGTAGGTCGTGGGCGTGGCGTGCAGGCCGTACGTATAGCTGTCTTCGTCAAGCCAGCTGCGCGCGCGCAGTGCCGCGACATTGGCGAAGGTCACGGTCGACGCATGATGAATCGGCGTCGTCAGGCTTCCAAACGGCGCTGGCGCGGTGAAATCAGGACTGATCAGGCGAGACTCGAGATGATCGGGCTTCATGGGCTTTCGGGGATGGGGGCACCAGGGATGCGCTTTAAGGTGACCGGCTTTTCGTTTTCGCCCTTTGCGTCACTCCAGGTCCCGCTCATGCCATCGTCTGAAAGGGTCGCGCTCCAGGTGCCGGAGACGTCAACATCATTGTGCGATTCCTCCATCGACAAGGCGTCGTTTTCGAATTCGCCGGCCAAAAGCACGCGGTTGGCTCGCGTTGCAGTCTCGTTGGCTGGCACATACCAGCCGTGCACGCTGTCCTTGGCATCCGTATCAAGGGTCAAGACCAGCTCGATCTGCAAGGCGCCGAGGCTGCCCCGGTAGACGCCGGCGACGTTGCCGGCGCTGGCCCGCTGCGGCGCATTGGCGCAGGCCGAAAGCACAAATACAAGCATCAGCGGCACGACGCTGTATCGGCGGCGCAGTGGCCATGTCATGTCGCGCGAATTGGGCAAGGGCATGTCGCAATTATCGCAGATGCAAGGCGTGAATCGGGATTCGCCGCTACACTTCGCCGATGCCCCCTGGCGCTCGCAATCCAACCGTCGCAACCGTCTTTGCACTGCTCGCCATCGCCCTTTGGGGCTCGCTCGCGAGGCTTGCCGTCATGGCGCAGCCCATGCCGCCGTTCCTGCTTGCCGGCCTTGCCCTCCTTGTCGCCGGCGTCCTTTCCCTGCCCTTTTCCTGGCGCAGCTGGCGCGTTGCGCCAAGCGCCCTGGCCCTTGGCGTCTACGGTCTCTTCGGCTTCCACCTCTTCCTGTTTCTCGCGCTTTCGCTCGCGCCGCCACTTCCTGCCAATCTGATCAATTATCTGTGGCCGCTGTTACTGGTCTTGCTCGCACCGCTCGTGCTTGGCGGGGAGAGACTCTCGCTGACCCACGTCATGGCCGCGATCATCGGCTTTGCTGGCGCTGCGCTCGCCATTGCCAGCGGCGCAAAAAGCCAAGGCGACACCAGCGCTGGCGGCGTTGGACTTGGCGCCCTGGCAGGCTATGCCTGCGCCGCGATTTCGGCATTGATCTGGGCCACCTACTCGCTCTTCTCGCAACGCATCCAGGCGACACCCCAGCGCTTTGGCACCGGCGCCATCGGCCTTTTCTGCCTCGTTTCGGGAACGCTTGCCCTGGGCTGCCATGCGCTTTTTGAAACCGGCTACGTGCTGCGCGCCTTTGATGTGTGGATTCTCATTGCCCTGGGTGCAGGTCCGATGGGCGCCGCGTTCTTTCTCTGGGATGCGGCGTTAAAGCGCGGCGACGCCACGAAGATCGGCGCGCTGGCCTATCTCACCCCGCTGCTTTCCACCGCGCTTCTGGCGATCGGCAAAAGCGCTGCCGATTGGCGCCTTCCTGTCGCTGCCGTGCTGATTGTGGGCGCCGCCGTGATCGGCCAGATGCAAAGGCGCTTAGGCCCCGGTGTCTAGAGCAGATCGCCCCAGAGGTCGTGGGCATCAGAACCCGTCACGCGCACGCGCACGATCTCACCGGCTTTGACCTGTGCCTTAAAGCGCTGGCGCGCACTGACGCTCTCGGGCGGCACGATGAAAAGATTGCCGTCGATCTCGGGCGCATCGGCGCTCGTGCGGGCAACGCCGCCTTCTCTATTGACCTCGTCGATGAGCGCATGGGCAATGCGGCCGACGTGGCGGCGCAGGCGCTTCGCGCTGATCCCTCCTTGCAGCTGCATGAGCCGGCCACGGCGCTCCTCGCGGATCTCGCTTGCGATCGGGTTTGCAAGCGCATTGGCGCTCGCTCCGGCCACCGGTGAGTAGGCAAAGCAGCCGACGCGATCGAGTTCGGCTTCCTTTAGGAACGTCAGCAGGGTTTCGAACTGCGCCTCGGTCTCGCCGGGAAAGCCGGCAATGAAGGTCGAGCGCAGGGTGATCTCAGGACACACGCTGCGCCAGCTCTTGATGCGATCGAGGTTGCGCTCGGCCGAGGCCGGGCGTTTCATGGCCCGCAGGATTTCGCCATCGGCGTGCTGGAAGGGCACATCGAGATACGGCAAGACCTTGCCTTGCGCCATCAGTTCGATGACTTCGTCGACGTGGGGATAGGGGTAGACGTAATGCAGGCGCACCCACACGCCAAGCGTTGCCAGTTCGCGCACCAGTTCAGTCATGCGCGTCTTGACCGGGCGGCCTGCGACAAAATCGGTGCGATAACGAAGATCAACGCCATAAGCGCTCGTGTCCTGCGAAATCACAAGCAGCTCCTTGACCCCGGCCTTGACGAGCGCTTCGGCCTCGCGCATGACTTCACCAATCGGTCGCGAAACAAGATCGCCGCGCATCGACGGGATGATGCAAAAACTGCAACGGTGGTTGCAGCCTTCGGAGATCTTGAGATAGGCGTAGTGCTTGGGCGTTAGCCGCACGCCCTGCTCGGGCACCAGATCCATGAAGGGGTCGTGGGGCTTGGGCAAATGCAGATGCACGGCGCTCATGACTTCACCGAGCGCGTGCGGACCCGTGACGGCGAGCACTTTCGGATGCACGGCGGTGACGAGGTCTTGGCCTTGCGCATCCTTCTTGGCGCCCAGACACCCGGTAACGATGACGCGGCCGTTTTCGCTTAGCGCCTCGCCAATGGCATCGAGCGATTCCTTGACCGCACCGTCGATGAAACCGCAAGTGTTGACGATGACCAGATCGGCACCCTGATACGTCGCGGAGGTGTCGTAGCCTTCGGCCTTGAGTTGCGTCAGGATGTGTTCGGAATCGACCAGCGCTTTCGGGCAGCCGAGCGATACGAAGCCAACGCGCGGAGCGTGCATGCGGGGTCCCGGGATACGTGGGGCAACCAGGTGCCCAAGCACGCCATTTTAGCATCCGCGTGCGGCTGCCCTTGGGGTCTTGCTACTTGCGCGGTTTCTCTGGAGGCTGGAACGGGAAATTGCCGAATACCGAGCGTGTCTGGTTTTGCATCTGATCCTGCATCTGCATGAACAGATTCTTGCTCTGCTCGATATAGTTGCCCATCATGGTCTGGATCATCGGTGCCTGACCGTTGATGAATTGCGTCCACATCTCGGGCCCGAAATTCTTGCCGTCGTAGAAGGCCTTGGATTGTTCCTTGAGCTTGGCCTGGATCTCGATGAATGCCTGGATATTCTTCTCGAGGTAGGCGCCCATCATGCCTTGCATGGCGTTGCCGTAGAAGCGGATGATGTGCGAGAGCATCTGCGCCGTAAACATCGGCACGCCTTCGGCCTCCTCTTCGAGAATGATCTGCAGCAGGATGCTGCGCGTCAGATCCTCTGCGGTCTTGGCATCAACGACGTGAAACTCCTCGGAATCGAGGACCAGCTGCTTGACGTCAGCCAGGGTGATGTAAGTGCTGGTCTGGGTGTCGTAGAGGCGCCGGTTCGGATATTTTTTGATCAGGCGAAGGGTATCGGCCATTAGGTTCTCGCTGGTAAGCCATTGACGACTGACGGCAATGGCGATGGTACAGGACTCATCAAGGGCTGCTGCTAGGGAATAACGCCTAGCCGCAAGCCGGCTAGCCCATATGCAAGCCGCCGTTAAGACTGAAATCCGATCCGGTCGCATAGCCGCCTTCGTCGGAGGCGATCCAGGCCACGATCGAGCCGATCTCCTCGGGACTGCCAAGGCGCCGCACCGGAATGGTCGCGATGATCTTGTCAAGCACGTCCTGACGGATGGCTTTCACCATATCGGTGCCGATATAGCCTGGCGACACGGTATTGACGGTGACGCCCTTGGCCGCCACTTCCTGCGCGAGCGCCATGGTGAAGCCGTGGATGCCGGCCTTTGCGGTCGAATAGTTGACCTGGCCGAACTGGCCTTTCTGGCCGTTGACCGAACTGATATTGACGATGCGCCCCCAGCCGCGCTCGACCATCGGCTCGATGACCTGCTTGGTGACGTTAAAAAGAGAGTTGAGGTTGGTGTCGATCACGGCGTGCCAGTCGCCCTTGCTCATTTTCCTGAAGACGCCGTCGCGTGTAATGCCGGCATTGTTCACGAGGATATCGATCGGACCGACCTCGTTGCGCGCCTTCTCAAACGCGGCGAAAGTCGAATCCCAGTCGCCAACGTTGCCAACCGACGCCTTGAATTCGAAGCCGAGCGCCTTCTGTTCGGCAAGCCAGCGGTCCGCGTCGCGGCTCGGCCCGCAGCCGGCGATGACCTTGTGCCCGGCCCTGGCCAGCCGCTGGCAGATCACCGTGCCAATACCCCCCATCCCTCCAGTAACGTATGCAACACGCTGAGTCATGCCTTGTCTCCTGTTTTGGGCGTTGCTTGGCCCTTATGGGTTTTTCACTCGCATCGAATGCCGAGGTGCTCGCTAGCGCTCGACGGCCATCGCCACACCCATGCCGCCGCCGATGCAAAGCGAGGCCAGCCCCTTATGCGCGTTGCGCCTTTGCATTTCGTAGAGCAGGGTCACAAGAATGCGGGCACCGGACGCGCCAATCGGATGGCCGATGGCGATCGCGCCGCCATTGACATTGATTTTGGCAGCGTCCCACGCCATCTCGGCATTGACCGCGCAGGCCTGCGCTGCAAACGCCTCGTTGATTTCCATCAGGTCAAGGTCTTCCATTTTCCAGCCCGCCTTCTCAAGCGCGAGCCGCGATGCCGGCACCGGACCCATGCCCATGATCTTCGGATCGAGTGCGACGGTGGCAAACGAGCGGATGGTCGCCATCGCTTTCAGGCCAAGCGCAACGGCGCGTTCAGCGCTCATCACAACCACTGCGGCAGCGCCATCATTGATGCCCGAGGCATTCGCCGCCGTCACCGATCCCTCCTTGTTGAAGGCCGGCTTCAGTGCCGCCATGGCTTCGACGGTTGCGCCCTGGCGAATGAATTCGTCGTCCTTGAAGAGGACCGGCTCGCCCTTTTTTTGCGGGATCGGATACGGCATGATTTCGTCGGCAAACTTGCCGGCCTTCTGCGCCGCCTCCGCCTTGTTTTGCGAGGCCACTGCAAACCGGTCCTGCTGCTCGCGCGTGACCTTGAACTGCTGCGCGACATTCTCGGCCGTCTGGCCCATGTGATACTGGTTGTAGACGTCCCAGAGGCCGTCAACGATCATGCTGTCGACAAGCTTTGCGTCGCCCATGCGAAACCCGTCGCGCGAGCCTGGCAGGACATGCGGTGCAGCGCTCATGTTCTCCTGGCCTCCGGCAATCACGATATCGGCGTTGCCAGTTGCAATCGCCTGGGCTGCGAGCATGATCGCCTTGAGCCCGCTGCCGCACACGACGTTGATCGTCATTGCCGGCGTTGACAGCGGCAGGCCCGCCTTGATGACCGCCTGGCGTGCCGGATTCTGTCCGGATGCCGCAGTCAGGACCTGGCCCATGATGACTTCGGAGATCTGCTCGGGCTGCAAGTGCGCGCGCTCAAGCAGACCCTTGATCACGAATGCGCCCAATTCCGGCGCAGGTATCTTCGCTAGCGAGCCGCCAAACTTTCCGACGGCGGTTCGTCCAGCAGCAACGATTACGACATCACCCATCATGCTTCCTTTCATCGTCGAGCGATCTAGACTGCACGCGCCCTGACGTAGCTGCCTGGCGCCGGCTCGCGTACTGTATACCTCTTGTTGCCGGGCTTTAAGGGCGCCTTGACGAGGCGCCCGGAAAATTGCGCGAGCCACGCATTCCAGTCGGGCCACCAGCTCCCTTGCGCTTCCCTGGCGCGCGCAAGCCACGCATTTGCATCGAGCTTGCGATCATGCACGTTGCTGCTGCCGACCCAGAAACTGCGTTTTCTCTTGTGCGGCGGATTGATCACGCCAGCGATATGGCCCGAGGCGCCAAGAACGAAGCGGATCGGCCCGCTCAGGAGCTTGGCACTCGCAAACGCGGCGCCCCAGGGCACGATGTGGTCCTCGCGCGAGCCATAAAGATAGGTCGGAACGTCGATGGCGCCAAAGTCCACCGCCTCCCCGCAAACGACAACGCCACCTGGCTCCTTGAGCCGGTTCTCGAGGTAGGTATTGCGCAGATACCAGGCAAAGTAGGGACCGGGCAAATTGGTGCTGTCGGAGTTCCAGTAGAGCAGGTCAAAGGGCGCTGGCGCTTCGCCCTTGAGGTAATTGTTAACGACATAGTTCCAGACCAGATCGTTGGGTCTTAGGAACGAAAACGAAGTGGCCAGATCGCGCGCGGGCATCAGACCGACCGGGCCGCCGATGCCGCCGATGGTGCGTTCACGCGTTTGCACCGCAGCTTCGTCGACGAACACATCAAGCACGCCGGTATCGGAAAAATCCAGCAGCGTCGTCAAAAGCGTAAGCGATCGGGCGACCTCTTCACCCCGGGCGGCGAGCACGGCAAGGCCGGTTGCCAGCATCGTGCCGCCAACGCAAAAGCCGAGCAGGTCGAGTTGTCGCATGGCGCTGATGTCCTGCACCACCGCGATCGCCTGCAAGATGCCGTCCTCGATGTAGTCATCCCAGGTCAAGGCGGCATCGTTGGCATCGGGATTTTTCCACGACATCATGAAAACCGTATGGCCGGCATCGACGGCATTGCGCACGAAGGAATTATCGGGCTGCAAGTCGAGGATATAGAATTTGTTGATGCAAGGAGGCACCATCAGCAGCGGCCGCTCAAACACCTTCGCCGTTGTCGGACGATACTGGATGAGCTGGAAGATGGCGTTCTGAAAGACGACATCGCCAGCCGTTGTGGCGACGTTGCGACCGACCTCGAACGCGTTCTCGTCGGTCTGCGAGATGCGGCCCTTCTCGACATCGGCAAGCATGTTGGCAAGGCCATCGGCAAGACTCTGGCCCTGCGTTTCGATCAGTCGTTGCTGGGCTTCGGGATTGGTCGCGAGGTAATTCGACGGCGCCATGGCATCGACCCATTGCTGCACGGCAAAGCGCACCTTGGCACGGGTTTTCGGCTCGGCATCGACGCTTTCTGCAAGCTGCGTCATGAAGCGTGCGTTAAGCAGGTACAAGGACGCCAGATAACCATGGCTGCCCTGCCAGGCGGGTGCGGTAAAGCGCTTGTCGTCAATCTGCGGCTGCGGTTTGGCCTCGAGCATGTCAGCCATCAGGCGGCCCAGTGCCGAGCTGTACTCGGCCTGCAATCCAAGCAGGCGGTCAGGATCGATCTTCATCGCAAGCAGGGTCGCTGGCTCGCCTGGTGTCATCGCCGCCGCTTTCATGCCTGCAAATGGCAAGGCGCCGTTGCCATTGGCGCGCGCGCTTCTTTTCCTCGCGCCCTTTGCCGCCTTTGCGGATGCCGTGGCCGCTCGGGTGTCAGGCTTGGCCTTTGCACCCGTGCGCGATGATTTGTGTTTTGCGCCCATTTCTGTCTCCGTGCACCTGCACACGCGCCGTTTGTGCTTGTTCTTTCGGCGTTAACTGATTCTCCCCCTGCGCTGCGCGGGAAGTCAAACCAGCCCGGAAATTCCTGCGAGGAGCACAGTCAAGCGCCCTGGGAAAGCCAGATCAGGGCGGCCATGCGTCCCGTGACCTTGTCGCGGCGATAGGAATAAAACTGTTGCGACAGCTCGAAAGTGCAAAGCGGAGCGCCAACCACCTCGACACCCAAAGCCAAAAGCCGCTGGCGGGCAAGTCCGTGCAGATCGCAACGCCACTTGCCTTCCTGCTCGGCCACGAAATGCTCGCGCGCCTTGCGATCGGCGTTTGTGAATGCGTCAAAGACGTCCGCGCCGACCTGGAATCGTGACGCACCGATCGAGGGGCCAAGAAAGGCCACCATGTCACTTGCAGCGACGGGCAGCGCGGCCAGCGTGGCCTCAAGGACACCGCTGGCAAGCCCGCGCCATCCCGCGTGTGCTGCAGCGACAACGCGTCCCAGGCGATCGGCAAAAAGGACCGGCAGGCAGTCGGCGACGAGAACCGCAAGTGCAATGCCGGGCTCGTTGGTCCAGCTGGCATCAGCCATGATCGCCGAAGAGGCGTGGTCCGCCTTGACCACGGTCGCACCGTGGACCTGCGAGAGCCAGAACGGCGTGATGCCAATCAGGCCCGCAAGCGTGGCGCGATTGCGCGCCACGATCGTGCGATCATCGCCCGAGCCCATGCCGAGGTTGAGCCCGGCGCCACCATTTATCGCACCGAATGCGCCAAGGCTTTCCCCGGCGCCGCTTCGTGTTGTCACGACCGCATGGATGCGCGGATGCGCCGACCATGCCGGCACGATCCACTCGCTTGGCCAGGTCTTAGAATGCATCAAGCGCCGAGGTCACGCCGGCATCGGCAAACAGCCTGGCCAAATCGGCGGGCGGTGCTGCAGACCATTGCAGCGGCTCGCCACTGCGCGGATGAATCAGGGAGAGCCGCGCTGCATGCAGCGCCTGCCTTGGAAAAAGCGCCGCGACATTGCTGCGCGCGTATTGGCCATCGCCAATGATCGGCCAGCCGCGATGCGCAAGATGAACCCGGATCTGGTGCGTGCGCCCGGTCTCAAGGCGACAGGCGAGAAGCGCCACGCCGATCTTGCCGAGGTGGCCACGGCCAAGCAGCCGATAGTGGGTGATGGCGGCTTTGGCGCCTGGCGCGGTCTCGACCAGAACCGCCATGCGCGTGCGCTCCTTCGGGTCGCGACCGATGGCAGCCTCGATGCGACCGGCAGGTCCTGGCTCTCCGGCGACAAGCGCAAGATATTCACGGCCGACGGTGCGTGACTGCAGCTGCCGCACCAGATCGGTTTGCGCCGTCACCGTCTTGGCCACGACCATCAGCCCCGACGTGTCCTTGTCAAGGCGGTGCACGATCCCGGCGCGAGGCACGAAGGCAAGCGCGGGCAGGCGAAACAGCAGCCCGTTCAAGACGGTGCCCGACCAGTTGCCCGCAGCCGGGTGCACGACGATGCCCGCGGGTTTGTCAAGGACCATCAGTTCGGCATCCTCGTAGACCACATCAAGCGCAATGGCCTCGGGCGAGAAGGTCTTGTCCTCTACCGCGGGCAGCGGCCGCACGCGCACCACCTGGTCGGCAGACAGCGGCTGGCGCACGTGTGCCGTGACATCGTCGACATCGACGGCACCCGCCTCGATCCAGGTTTTGAGGCGCTCGCGCGAATGCTCGGGCATCTGTTCGGCGAGCCATTTGTCAAGGCGCCGCGCACCTTTTTGGCCCACGGTAAGGATCAGCGGCGGGGCCGGCGCGAAGGCGTCGGCCACCACCTCCTCACCCGGGTCGCCCTCTTCCCATAGGCTATAATCTCGACCTTCCGAAACCTCTGGATTGCGCATGCTGGGTCTGAATCGGTTGGGCATCAGTTGCAAGAACATATTCGCACTGGTCCTGGCATCGCTGCTTTTTGCAGGCTGCGGTCTTTTCAGCGGCGAGACCGGGGACAAGACCCTTGGCTGGTCCGCCGAGAAATTGTATTCCGAAGCGCAAAGCGAGATCGAAGCCGGAGGATACGACGCCGCGGCCAAGTACCTGCAGCAGATCCAGACCCGTTTCCCATTCGGCCGCTACGCGCAGCAGGCGCTGATGGAGGAATGTTACGCGCAATGGAAGGCGGCCGAGCCGGAACTCGCGACATCGGCTTGCAACCGCTTCATCAAGCAGTATCCCAACAGTCCGAACATCGCCTACGTCTATTACCTGCGCGGGCTGATCACGTTTAACGACAATCTCGGCCTGTTCGGATTTCTCGTGCCACAGGATCTGACCGAACGCGACCCGAAGGCGCTGCGCGACTCCTACGATTCATTTCGGGAAGTTGTCGACAAGTATCCGGCCAGTACTTACGCCCAGGACTCGCTGATTCGCCTGCGCTACCTGGTCAGCGCACTCGCCTCGCACGACATCCACGTCGCTGCCTACTACTACCGGCGCGGTGCCTATCTTGCAGCGATCAACCGCTCCAAGGCCGTGATCATCAATTATCAGCAGACGCCAGGTGTCGAAGACGCCCTCGAGATCATGGTGCAAAGCTACGACAAGCTCGATATGCCGCTGCTTCGCGACGATACCCGGCGCGTGCTGATGCAGAATTTCCCGAACCACGTTCCCGGAAAATTCGATCCCGCGCCAAAGTCGTGGTGGCGCTTCTGGTAGACGCTCAGGTCGCCTCGCGCTCGGAGGCCAGCGTGTCGAAAAACCCGACGGCCTCGTCAAGCCGGCGCGTGCGCCGAAACGGGGGCAGGCTCTGCCAGATGCGCCGGCCATAGGGTTTACTGATCAGCCGGGGATCACAGATCATGAGCAGTCCGCGATCGCTCTCATCGCGGATCAGGCGCCCCGCGCCCTGCTTCAGCGCGATGACAGCGCTTGGCAACTGATAGTCCATGAACGGGTTGCCGCCCATCTCCGCAAGGGCCTCGAGCCTTGCCGCAAGCACCGGATCATCGGGGGGAGCGAACGGCAGCTTGTCGATGATGACAAGCGACAGCGCCTGGCCGCGCACGTCCACGCCCTCCCAGAAACTCTGGCTGCCAACGAGCACGGCGTTGCCCAGCGTGCGAAAGCGCTCGAGCAGGTCGCTGCGCGTGCCCTCGCCTTGCGCCAGCAGCGGAAAGTCGAGTTCCTCTTGCTTCAGGGCACTGCGCAGCACGTCCGCGGCAAGCCTGACCGCGCGCAAGGTCGTACAAAGCAGGAAGGCGCGCCCCCCGCTTGCGCGAATCACGGGCAGTGCAGCGCGCACCACCGCTTCGGTATATCCCGCAGAGAGCGGGTCGGGCAGCGCCTCGGGCACATAGAGCAAGGCCTGGCTCTGATAATCAAACGGGCTTGGCCACGTTCTGGCATGGGCTGGGTCAAGGCCAAGCTGCGAGCAAAACAGGGAAAAGTCGTCGCGCACCGCGAGCGTCGCCGAGGTGAAGATCCACGCGCTCTGGTGCGTCTCGCGCGCGCGGCTGAAGGTCTCGGCGATCGACAGGGGGGTTTGGTGCAGCTGCAGGCTGTGGCTGAATGCCTCGACCCAGCGGATCGTCGACGGTTCATGGGTATCGCGCCAGCTCGAGAGCCTGTCGATCAGGTCGCGCGTGCGCCGCAAGCACTGCTCGAGCGCTTCGGCGCGCTCGGCATGAATGGCCAGTACGCGCTCGAGTTCGCCCATCGCCGCGATGGCCGCATCAAGGGCGGGAAACAGCGCCGAGGAAGGCGGCAGCTGGCGGGCATTGAGTCGTACCACGTCCTGCGGAAACGCAAGACGCAAATCGCGCGCGGCGCGCTCGACCGGTGCCACCGCCTGCGGCCACGCCAGCGCGTCGCGGGCGTGCATCAGTCCTTCGCCCAGGGTGTCGCGCGCGAGCTCGAGCAACTGCGATGTCGAAGTCGTGCGTCCAAAGAACAGCGAGGCGATCTCGGGCAACTGGTGCGCCTCGTCAAAGATCACGGTGTTGGCCGTTGGCAGCAGGTCGGTCACCCCTTCTTCACGCAGCATCAGGTCGGCAAAGAACAGGTGGTGATTGACCACCACGACGTCGGCTTGCTGGGCTTGCCTGCGCGCCTGCATCACGAAACATTCGCGGTAGTTGGGACATTCGATGCCCTTGCAGTTGTCGCGCGTCGAGGTCACCTGACTCCAGATCGTCGCGGTCTCGGGGACATCGACCACTTCTGCGCGATCGCCGGTTTGCGTCGACTGCATGAAGCGCACGATGCTGCGCAGGTGACCGACGTCCTGGCGGCTGGCAAGACGGCCCTCGCTGCGGGCACGCTCGAGATGGTAGTGACAGACGTAGTTGGCGCGCCCCTTGAGCAGCGCGGTGGTGAGCGGCGCGCCGATGGCTTTCTTGAGCAGCGGCAGGTCCTTCCTGAACAACTGGTCCTGCAGTGTCTTGGTGCCGGTCGAGACCACCACCTTGCCGCCCCAGATCAGGGCCGGGGCGAGATAGGCGAAGGTCTTGCCGGTGCCGGTGCCGGCTTCGGCGATGAGGGTACCGCTGGCGGCGATGCACGCGGCAATATCCAGCGCCATTTCGATCTGGCCGGGGCGTGCGCGGTAGCCGTCAATTTCGCGCGCAAGCGCACCGTCTTCTGCAAACAGCTCACTTAGGACGCGCCTTTGGTCGGCAGCGCGGGCAACGGGCGAATCGATGGCAAACCTCGGATGGGAGCGTCAATTGTCGCATAACGCGACTTTCTTCCTTCGCCGTGATGCGCAATCATGCTGGAATGTCAGGTACCAGCTGCATCTGCAACATGGTGATCTGATCCTTGATCTGCAGCTTGCGTTTTTTAAGACGGCGCAGCTGTAATTCATCGCAATTGGCAGTCGCGGCGAGCCGATCGATGACCTGATCCAGATCGCGGTGCTCCACCTGCAACTCGATGATGCGCGTGGTTATGCCCAGTTTGTCCATTCGAATCGCCATTGACCGGCAAGCTATAATAAGCGACTGTCCCTTGATGTCCTAGCCTGCGAGAGCGCTCGCGGATCCCCGAACCCCTTCATGACTCAACGCTACAAAGTCGCCGCCTGCACAGCCCAGCATGTTGGCGATCGTGCCGAACAACAAGACCGCGTCGGAATCTTCACCTCGCGGCGCATGCCAGGCAGCGCCCTCTTCGTGGTTGCCGACGGCATGGGTGGCAAGACCGGGGGCGCCATGGCGGCGCAACAGGTCATGACCACGGCAAAGAGCCTCTTCGAGGAGTTCTCGCCGGTCAACGAGTCGATCGATACGCTGCTAACGCAGATCGTCCACGAGGCCCACACCGTCATCAAGCTTTCCGCGCTTTCTTCGGAGAAGGAGCCGCACAGCACCATCGTGGCCATGCTCTTGCAGCCGGAACGCGCGGACTGGGCGCATGTCGGCGACAGTCGGCTGTACCTGTTTCACGACAGCGAACTGCTCGAACGCACGATTGACCACTCCTACGTCGAGCAATTGATTTCCGAGGGCAAGATCCGTCCCGAGGAGGCCCAGTCGCACCGCCTGAGCAACCTGCTCACGAGCGCGCTTGGCACGGCCAAGGTGCCCCAGATCAGTTTCGGAGGGACCGAACACCTTGCCCAGGGGCAGTGCTTCCTGCTTTGCAGCGATGGCCTTTGGCATTACTTCAGCGAATCCGAACTCGGCAGCATTCTTGCCGAGAATCCCCCGCGCCAGGCCTCCGAGGAGCTGATCCAGCTTGCGCGCGAGCGCGCCCGCGGCGCGGGTGACAACTGCACGCTTGCGATCGTCAAGTTCGAGCCTCCTGACGAGCCACCGCCCTTGCGCGTATCGCGCGGCCAGGATTTTTCCTGATCTAGGGAGAAACCGAGCCCGCCGACCCCGATGACTCGGCGCGCGCCGCCTCCTCGGCGCGGCGCTGCCGATCGGCCGCCTTCTCGGCGCGATGCTTGGCCAAGCTTTGGCGCTTTGCCTCGGCATCTTGCTCGCGCTGCTTCTGCTGGGCCTCGTCCTTGTCCGTGTTGGTCATCGCCGTGGCCCTTTTGGCCTCGTCGCTCGCAACCGTCTGGGCGTTGGATGCGACCTTGCCCTGATAGGCGGCGGCATTGCTCGCGTCGTGAGCGGCGTGCTGCTGGTTTTCAGCCGCATGCCGTGCCGCATCAGCCTGCTTTTGCTCGAAGGCGAGCCGATTTTGCTCGCGAGTCGCCGCATCCTGCGCTGCATTGGCGGCCTTCTCGGCGTCCTTTTTCGCCTTTTCCGCACGGTTCTCGGCGTCGTGGGCGAGGCGCTTGTAGCGGTTCGCCTCGAGTTCCACGGCATCGATGTCGCTCTTGCGATTGCGCTTGATGATATTGATCTCGTCGATACACGCGTTGGCAAAAAATTTCTTGTAGCAGGCACGCTCGCCCTCGAGATAGTCGCTGTCCATCAGCGTGCGCCGTGCCGATGCAGCAGCGAGTGCCGCATCGGCCTTCTCCATGCTGGTAATCGAGCCTGGCGGATACGTAGCGCGCAAGGGGGCTTCGGGGGAGGCATCAAGCGCATAGGCCGGCAACAGCCGGAGCAAAAGAGCAAGTGCGAAAGCCGCGCGCAATGGGCTAAGCGTCATGTCAAAGCGCAGACACGATGCTGCGACGCGTGGATTGCAGGTACTGGGTCGACTGCATTTCGACGATACGGCTCACGGTACGAACGAACTCATTGGACAAGACGCCCACAGTGTATAACTCCTCGGGGGCGACTTCGGCTGACATGATCAGTTTGGTCCTGTGGTCATAGAACACGTCGACAAGCCAGGTGAACCTGCGCGCCTCCGATGACATCGAGGCGCTCATTTGCGGCACGCCCGAAAGGATCACGGTGTGAAACTGGGCGGCAATTTCGAGGTAGTCGTTTTGCGATCGTGGGCCACGGCAAAGCGTGTCGAAATCGAACCATACCACCCCTCCGGCACGCTTTTCGGCCGCGATTTGCCGGTTTTCAATGCGCAACAGCGGTTCCTCGTCGGCGCTCTCGCGAAGTGCCTCAAATGCGCGCGCCAGCGCACGCTCGGCATTCTCGCCAAGCGGGTAGTGATAGGCGTCAACCTCGGCCAGGGCGCGCTGGCGGTAGTCAATGCCGCCTTCAACCGCGATCACGTCCATGCGCGCCTTGATCAGCGCAATCGCCTCGAGAATGCGATCGCGGTGCAAACCGTCAGGATAGAGCAGGTCAGGAGCGTAATTGGACGTCATGACGAACACGACACCGAGATCGAAAAGTGCGCCAAGCAGGCGATAAAGGATCATCGCATCGGCGATATCGGAGACGTGAAATTCGTCAAAACAGATCAGCCGGTGGCGCCGCGCGATGCGCAATGCCACGGCCTTCAAGGGGTCTTCCTGGCCCTTTAGCGTATCCATCTCGCGGTGCACCGAACGCATGAACTCATGGAAATGGATGCGCGTCTTGCGACGAATCGGCACCTGCTGGTAGAAGGTGTCCATGAGGAAGCTCTTGCCGCGGCCAACTCCCCCATGCAGATAGACGCCGCGCGGCACCGTGGGCGGTGCGAGAAGGCGGCGCAAGGCGTTGCGCCGCGCCTCCTTGAAAGCGGCAAGTTCGTCAGAAAGCTGCGCCAGGCGCGCGATGGCCAGCAGCTGGGCCTCATCGCGCACAAAGCCGCGCGTGCGTAGCGCCTCGTCGTAGAGTTCGGCTACGCTTTTGGGCACCGCGATGTCAGAAATTCAGCGTCCGTCCGTCCACGCCCAGGGCAGCCTCCTTGGTCGCCTCGGACAAGGACGGATGGGCGTGGCAGATCCGCGCCAGGTCCTCCGACGATGCACGAAACTCCATCGCCACCACGCCTTCGGAAATCAGCTCGGAGACCATCGGCCCGATCATGTGCACGCCGAGAATCTCGTCGGTTGCGGCATCGGCCAGAATTTTCACGAATCCCGCGGTATCGCCTAGCGCGCGCGCACGGCCATTGGCCATGAACGGAAACGAGCCGGCGCGATAGGGGCGGCCCGAGGCCTTTAGCGCCTGCTCGCTCTGCCCGACCCAGGCGATCTCGGGCGACGTGTAGATGACCCACGGCACGGTATTGAAATCGACGTGCGGATGCTGGCCTGCGATGCGCTCGGCGACCGCCACGCCCTCCTCTTCGGCCTTGTGCGCAAGCATCGGCCCGCGCACGACATCACCGATTGCAAAGACATTGGCGAGATTGGTCCTGCACTCGCCATCGACCGTGATGAAGCCGCGCTCATCGATGGCAAGGCCCACGGTCTCGGCCTTCAGGCCCTCTGTATTTGGCATGCGACCAATCGAGACGATGAGGCGATCGAAGCTTGCGCTCTGGTCGGCACCGCTGCTGTCGGTGTAGTGCACCGTGACTTCGTCGCCGACATCGACCTTCTTGATGACAACCCCAAGCGAAATCTTCAGTCCCTGGCGCGTTAGCAACTTGAACGCTTCCTTTGCAATCTGTTCGTCAACCGCGGCAAGAAACGTCGGCAGCGCTTCGAGCATCGTGACTTCGGCACCGAGCCTGCGCCACACCGATCCCATTTCAAGGCCGATGACCCCGGCGCCAATCACACCCAGGCGTTTTGGTACGCCCGCGATGCGCAGCGCGCCGTCGTTGGAGAGCACCCGCGTCTCGTCGAAGGCTGCGAGCGGCAGTGCGCGGGCGGTCGATCCGGTGGCGATGATGACGTGCCTGGCAGTGAGCGTCTGGCCACCCGGACCGGCGACATCGATGGTGTACTGGCCAGCGCTTGCCGAGGCGAAACTGGCGCGGCCGTGCAAGAACGTCACCTTGTTCTTCTTGAACAAAAACAGGATGCCGTCGTTGTTCTGCTTGACCACCTTGTCCTTGCGCAGCACCATGCGCTCGAGATCGAGGCTTATACCTTCGACCTTGATGCCGTGTTCGGCGAAGGAGTGGCCGGCGTGCTCGAAATGCTCCGAAGACTGCAATAGCGCCTTGGACGGGATGCAGCCGACGTTGGTGCAGGTGCCACCCGGGGCCGGACCACCGGCGGCGTTGGACCAGTCGTCAACGCAGGCGGTGGAAAATCCGAGCTGCGCGGCGCGAATCGCGGCGACGTAGCCGCCAGGACCCGCACCGATCACGACGACATCGAACGCTTGACTCATGGCATGCCCGGAAAAAGGGAGTTGCGGTGGGCGTGTGCGCCCGACACGCGAAAAAAGTCGCTAGGCTGCGCGCGGCACAAAGATCCACAGCAGCAGGTAAGGCAGCAGGGAAAACCCGCCAAACACCAGCCCGAGGACGAACAGCAGGCGCCAGACCCAGCTTTCAATGCCGGTGAATTGGCCAAGCCCGCCACACACGCCGCCAAGCCAGAGGTCGTCAACAGAACGTCGGAATGGCCGTAGCGGGGGCTGGGGATCGGACATGTTGCCAGCAGGTCGGTCCAAAAGGCGCGCCTTGGCGCGCTCGAACTCCTCGGCCGTTAACGCCCCGGAGTCACGCAATCGGGCCAGCTTTTCGATTTCCTCGGCGACGGACACGTCGTTCTCCTAAAGTTCGAGCAAAAGGCGCGCCGGGTCTTCGAGCGCATCCTTGATGGCAACGAGTGCCAGCACGGCTTCGCGGCCATCGATGATGCGGTGGTCATAGGACATGGCAAGATAATTCATCGGACGGATGACGATCTGGCCATCCTCGACGACAGCCCGGTCCTTGGTGGCATGAACGCCAAGGATGGCCGACTGCGGCGGATTGATGATCGGGGTCGAGAGCATCGAGCCGAACGTGCCGCCGTTGGAAATGGAAAACGTGCCGCCGGTCAGTTCTTCGATGGCAAGTTTGCCATCACGCGCCTTGGCCGCAAATTCGGCGATGGTTCTCTCGACGTCGGCGAAGGTCATCAAGTCGGCGTTGCGCAAGATCGGCACGACCAGGCCGCGCGGAGACGACACCGCAATGCCGACGTCGAAATAGCCGTGATAGACAATGTCCGTGCCATCCACCGAGGCATTCACGACCGGATACTTTTTTAGCGCGTAGACCGCGGCCTTGACGAAAAACGACATGAAGCCGAGCTTCACGCCGTGCTCCTTCTCGAAGCGGTCCTTGTACTTGTTGCGCAGGTTCATCACCGGCTGCATGTCGACTTCGTTGAAGGTCGTGAGAATCGCCGCATTCGATTGCGACTGCAAAAGGCGCTCGGCGATGCGCTGGCGCAGACGCGACATGGGCACGCGCTGTTCGGTGCGCCCCTGCAACACCTTGTCGACGGAAATCGGTGCGCGGACTTCGGCAAGCGGTGGACGGGCAGGCGGTGTTGCAGCAGGTGCACGGGCGGGCGCTGCGGCGGGCTTGGCCAGTACGTCGCCCTTGGTGATGCGCCCGTCGCGACCCGAGCCTTCGATGCCCGCGGCATCGCGGCCCTGATCGGCCAGGATCTTGGCCGCACTGGGCATGGTGATGCCGGCTGCCCTGTTGCCTGCAGCCACCGGACTTGGCGCGGGAGCGGACACGGCCGGGGGCGCGGCGGTTGCGGCGCTTGCGGCGGCAGCGGGCGCCGCGGTGGCAGCGCCTGCCGATGTGTCAAGCGTGGCGATCAGCTGACCCGACCCCACCGTCGCGCCATCCTGCTCGACGATGTTGGTGAGCACGCCGGCGTCGGGTGCGGGAACTTCGAGGACGACCTTGTCGGTCTCGATTTCGATCAGGATCTCGTCGCGGCCGACGGCTTCTCCGACTTTCTTTTTCCACTGCAACAGCGTTGCTTCTGCGACCGACTCGGACAACTGCGGAACTTTGATTTCAATCAACGGCATTGCGTGACTCCGTTTTTCTTATGATGGCGAGGCAAAGGTCCATGGGCACTTTGCCTCGCTCCTGTTATTTCGCCAGAACAATGCCTTTGACGCGACCAAATGCAGCCTGGATGAGCGCCTTTTGCTGCTCCATGTGTTTGGCGTAATAGCCAACCGCGGGAGATGCGGATGCGGGACGACCGGCGTAGGCCAGTCGCTGCGAATCTTCCAGATTCTCAAGGAGATTGTGCTGGATCTGGAACCATGCCCCCTGGTTTTGTGGCTCATCCTGACACCACACGACCTCGGTCGCGTTGGGATACTTCTTGAGCTCGTTGCCAAAAGCCTTGTGCGGGAACGGATAGAGCTGCTCGAGGCGCACGATGGCGACATCGTCTCGCTCGCCTCGAGCCGCGCGCAAGTCGTAGTAGACCTTGCCGGTGCAGGCGATGACGCGCTTTACCTTCTTCGCATCGAGCTCTGCAGTTTCCGGCAAAACCGTATGAAATCCGCCCTTGGCGAGTTCGGTCAGGTCAGAGACCGCCTCCTTGTGACGCAACAGCTGCTTGGGCGTCATGATCACCAGCGGCTTTCTGAAGAGGCGGATCATCTGGCGTCGCAGCAGGTGAAAGATCTGTGCCGGCGTCGTCGGCTGGCATACCTGCATGTTGTTGTCTGCGCAAAGCTGCAGAAAGCGTTCGATGCGCGCTGACGAGTGTTCCGGGCCCTGGCCTTCGTAGCCGTGCGGCAGCATCAGGGTCAGGCCACAGGCACGGCCCCACTTGACCTCGCCGCTGCTGATGAACTGGTCGATCACGACCTGTGCGCCATTGACGAAATCGCCAAACTGCGCCTCCCAGATGACGAGCGTATTCGGCTCGGCACTCGAATACCCATACTCGAACGCCAGCACCGCCTCCTCCGAGAGCACCGAATCGATGATGGTGAAGGCCGCCTGGTTATCGGCGACGTTTTGCAGCGGCACGTAAGTGCCGGCATCAAAGCGTTCGCGATTCTGGTCGTGCAGCACGGCGTGGCGGTGCGTGAACGTGCCGCGGCCCGAATCCTGCCCGGTGAGTCTGACCGAGTATCCCGATGCGACAAGCGATGCGTAGGCCAGGTGCTCGCCCATGCCACAGTCGAGCATCTGCTTGCCTGCACCCATCTGCGCGCGATCGGCGATGACTTTTTCGACAAGCGGATGCAGCTTGAAATTCGGCGGTATCTTGGTGATGCGCTCGCCAAGCCGCTTCAGCTCGGTGACCGGCACGGCGGTATCGGCAGCATCGGTCCACTTGCGATTCAGAAACGGCAGCCAGTCGACGGCGTATTTGCTCTTGAAGTTCGACAACACGGGATCGACGGTCAAGCGACCCTCGTCCATGGCATCGCGATACTCCTTGACAAGGCGATCGGCGCCTTCGGCATCGAGCACGCCCTGCAGCGTCAGCTTGTCGGCGTAGAGCTTGCGCGTGCCGGGATGCTGGCCGATTTTCTTGTACATCAGCGGCTGCGTCAGGGCCGGCGTGTCCTGCTCGTTGTGCCCGAGTTTTCGGAAGCAGACGATATCGACGACGATATCGCGCTTGAAGGTCTTCCTGTAATCCACGGCGATCTGGCAGGTGAACACGACCGCCTCCGGGTCATCGCCATTGACGTGCAGCACCGGCGCTTCGATCATCTTGACGACGTCGGTGCAATAAAGCGTCGAGCGCGAGTCGCGCGGATCGGAGGTGGTAAAGCCGATCTGGTTGTTGATGACGATATGAATCGTGCCGTGCGTGCCATAGCCACGCGTCTGGGCCAGGTTGAGCGTCTCCATCACCACACCCTGGCCTGCGAACGCCGCGTCGCCGTGCACCAGGATCGCAAGCACCTGGGCGCCATCGACATCGCCGCGGCGCTCCATGCGCGCCTTCACCGAACCCTCGGCCACCGGATTTACGATCTCAAGGTGAGACGGGTTAAATGCCAGCGACAGGTGCACGGGACCGCCAGGCGTGGAAACATCGCTTGAAAAGCCCTTGTGATACTTGACGTCGCCCGCGGGCAATTCGTCGCCGACGCGGCCTTCGAACTCCGCGAAAAGATCGCTTGGCATCTTGCCCAGGGTATTGACCAGCACGTTCAGGCGGCCACGATGGGCCATGCCGATCACGATCTCCTGCACGCCCTGGGTGCCGCTGCGCTGGATCAGCTCGTCCATGGCAGGAATGAAGCTTTCGCCGCCTTCGAGCGAAAAGCGCTTCTGGCCGACGTACTTGGTGGCAAGGTAGCGCTCGAGCCCCTCGGCTGCGGTCAGGCGCTCAAGAATGTGCATCTTTTCAGCCGGGCTGAAATTGGGATTGGCGCGGGTCGATTCGAGCCGCTCCTGGAGCCAGCGCTTTTGGGCCGGGTCACTGATGTGCATGTATTCGGCGCCGATCGAGCTGCAATAGGTCTCGCGCAGCGCCTTGAGGATGTCGCGCAGCGACGCATCGTCAAAGCCGAAATAGGTATTGGGCGCGGGATAGATCGTGGCAAGATCGCCCTCGGCAAAATCGTAGAAGGCCGGCTCGAGCTCGGGAATCGAGGGACGCTCCTGGCGCTTGAGCGGATCGAGGTTGGCCCAGCGGCTTCCGAGATAGCGGTAGGCCGCGATCAGCTGCTGCACATAAACCTGCTTTGTCGACAGCTCGTCGGCTGCGGCATTGGGCGGCGTTAAGCGATGTTCCTTGGCGCGCTGCGCAAAGGACTGCACGATGGGCGCGTGGGCGATGTCGGGCGATTGCGAGCCATCGGCCGCGGGCACATGCTGCATCTGGTCAAAGTAGTCGCGCCAGGCCTCAGACACCGAACCAGGATTGTCGAGATAGCACTCGTAGAGTTCTTCGACGTATGCGGCATTGCCGCCAAACAGGTACGAGTTGGCTTGTGACTGTTGCAACATGATGCATCACCTTTCTTCGAGTATCTCGAGATTGATGTGGCCGGCCCGATTGGGACGGCCTTTCGCGCGACGGCCTGACCGTCTTGCGAACGCTTGCGATGTGCAGGAATTCCTTGTTCGAATTGCCTTCTACACGCACGCTAAAGCATAGCACTTCCGGGTCTTTGCCGTTGCCGCCGCGGGTGCTGGCCTTGTCCGGCGGCACGCCCTCTAGCGGCTGCGGCCTCGTGCCTTTGGCGATCAGCCGCGCTTATCCATCGGCGTCACGTCACGCCTTGGCGAGCCGACAAACAGCTGGCGCGGGCGGCCGATTTTCTGCTCGGGGTCCGAAATCATCTCGTTCCACTGCGCGATCCAGCCTACGGTTCGCGCGAGCGCAAAGATACCCGTGAAAAGTGACACCGGGATGCCCAGGGCCTTCTGCACGATACCCGAATAGAAATCGACGTTCGGATAGAGCTTGCGTGACACGAAATAATCGTCCTCCAGCGCGATCTTCTCAAGCGCCATGGCGAGTGCGAAGAGCGGGTCGTCGTGCAGGCCGAGTTCGCCCAGGACTTCGTGACAGGTCTCGCGCATGAGCTTGGCGCGCGGGTCGTAGTTCTTGTAGACGCGATGGCCAAAGCCCATCAGTTTCACATTGGAATTCTTGTCCTTGACCTTGTCGATGAACTCGCCGACCTTGGCGACGCCGCCGTGCTTCTGGATGTCGTAGAGCATGTTCAGCGCAGCTTCATTGGCGCCGCCATGCGCCGGACCCCAAAGGCAGGCGATGCCCGCTGCAATGCACGCGAACGGATTGGCCCCGGAGGAACCTGCCAGCCGCACGGTCGAAGTCGAGGCGTTCTGCTCGTGATCGGCATGCAGGATCAGGATCCGGTCGAGCGCGCGCACGAGCACGTCGTTGACCTTGTAGGACTCGGCGGGCGTGGCAAACATCATGTGCATGAAGTTCGCGCTGTAGGACAGGTCGTTGCGCGGGTAGACGAACGGCTGGCCGATGTTGTACTTGTGCGCCATGGCAACCAGCGTTGGCAACTTGGCAATCAGGCGAATG
>CAJCIC010000061.1 GCA_903970185.1 Gammaproteobacteria bacterium | reverse complement strand
ATCGTCAGGCCCGATGCCAAAGGCCACGCCAAGCAACCCGCGCGCGCCGTGGGAGGCTTGCGGGCGCAAGTGGCGATACGGCACCTCGGGCTCGCCACGCGCGATCAGCATGGCATTGGCGGCGGCAGCAAGGTCTGGCGCAGTATCCGCCAGTGTGCCGTCAAGGTCGAACAGGATCGCCTTTGCTGCCAGAAGCATAGCCATTGCTACGCGCTCGTGGGGCTGCGATAGGTGGCCATCAGATAGTTGACGTCGGTATTGTCACCGAGCCAGTAGTGGCGGGTGATCGGGTTGTAGTGAAGTCCGGTCAGATCGATGATTTCAAGACCACTTTTTCTTGCATCGCGCGCGAGTTCGGAGGGCGCAATGAAGCGGCTGTAATCGTGCGTGCCGCGCGCGAGCATGCGCAGCACGTATTCCGCTGCAACCACGGCCATCAGGTAACTCTTCAGATTGCGGTTGAGCGTTGAAAAAAACACGTGGCCACCGGGACGCACGAGCGTGGCGCAGGCCGCAACGATGGCTGCGGGGTCGGGCACGTGCTCGAGCATCTCCATGCAGGTGACGACATCGAATGCGCCCGGCTCGCGCGCGGCGAGCTCTTCTGCACTGACCGACTCGTAGTCGACCCTGACGCCGCTTTCGATGCCATGCAGCCGCGCAACCGCAAGCGCCTTGGCCGAAAGATCGATGCCTTTCACCTCGGCGCCCTGGGCTGCCATGGCTTCAGCGAGGATGCCGCCGCCGCAGCCGATATCGAGCACGCGCTTGCCCTTGAGGCTCGCATGTTCCTCGATCCAGCCCAGGCGCAACGGGTTGATATCGTGCAGCGGCTTGAAGTCGCTCGTGCGATCCCACCAGCGGTGGGCGAGCGTGCTGAATTTCTCGATTTCGGAGGGATCGGCGTTCGGTCCGGAGGGAAGGGTCATGATGAAACTTTAGCAGGAAACGCACGCCGGCCCCGGGCTAAAGAATGGCGCCACAAAAAAAACGGCGCCCCGAGGGGCGCCGCTTTCGTCTTGCGTTGCGCAGGAAGACAACTCCTGCGGAAATCGACGATTACTTCTTGGTACCGACGATTTCGATTTCCACGCGACGGTTCTTCGCGCGGCCTGCAGGGTTGTCCTTGCCGTTGATGGTGTTGGGCGCGATCGGTTGCTTCTTGCCCTTGCCTTCGGTGTAGATACGGTTCGGCTCGATACCCTTGCTGACCAGGTAGGCCTTGACCGAATCGGCACGGCGAACCGACAGCTTCTGGTTGTAAGCGTCAGAACCGATGCTATCGGTATGGCCAACCGCGATGATGACCTCGAGGTTGATCGCGCGCAGCTTGCTGACCAGGTCATCGAGGGTTGCCTTGGCTTCCGGCTTTAACGTCGACTTGTCGAAGTCGAAGAAGGTGTCGGCAGCAAAGGTGATCTTCTCGTTATAGGGCGCAGACGGCTTCATCTGTTCCGGTGCCTTGGGCGGCGTCATCGGCGGGGGCGGTGGCTTCTTCGGGAACAGGTCCGGATCGCACTCGATCTGCGCCAGATCGGGAGTGAAATAGCCAGTGCGCCAGCAAAGACCGAACGGGTCCTGAACGACGTTGCCGTTGGTGCTGGCCCAATATCCGCCCGTAGTGGACTTGATATCCGTTTGCGCCAATGCTGCGGTGTGGGCCGAAGCGAGCAACGCTGCCAGGGTTAACATTTGTAACGGCTTATTCATGTTTCTCCTTTTAATTTCGATATGACCGCAGTCGCCCTGCGCATTTAACTACAGTTAAGATCCTACACGCCAAATGTTGGCAGCCATGGCATAGGAAGCGCGCAAACGCGCTTGGCAGACGACTCCCAACCTCGATGCACATTCGGTTCAACATCGCTCCTTTTTTCCCCATGCCTGGAGTGCGCGGACAAGCAGCGTCAAACGCTGATGTTCAGCTGAGCGAACCGATTTGAATCTTCACCCGATTTTGCCACAGCGATAGTGCTGATGCACCCTCAGCCTCGGCCTGCCGCGCAGCGTCTTGAACGATCTGTCGCTTTTGCACAACACTGTTTCCCTGGATCCAAACATCGCTGACCGCCTCGCGACCGATGACAAAGACCAGATGCGATGCAACGTCAAAGCACGGTCTCAGGTCGTGAGCCGACACGTCAAACGCCGTGATGTCGGCGCTTTTGCCGGCGACAAGCGAACCGATGTGCGCGTCAAGGAGCAGGGCGCGGGCAGCACTTAGCGTCGCCGACTCGATCACCTTGTGGGCGGGATAACTCGTGGCGTCGCCACTTCGGCCCTTGGCGAGGAGCGCGGCAAGGCGCATCTCGCAAAGCAGGTCGAGGCGGTTGTTGCTTGCCGCCCCGTCGGTGCCAATGCCGATTGCAATCCCGGCCGCCAGGGCTTCGGTGATCGGTGCAATGCCCGAGGCGAGCTTCAAGTTCGAGCTCGGGCAGTGGGCGATCGTTACGCCATGGCGTGCAAAGAGCTCGATCTCATGGGCGTTCAGGTGCACGCAGTGCACGGCGATCAGCCGCGGACTGAGAAGCCCAAGACGCTCGAGGCGCGCGATCGGCCGGACCTGATGACGTTCGATGTCCTCGCGAATCTCGTCTTCGGTTTCGTGCAGATGAAGGTGAATCGGCAAATCGAGCTGTTCGGCCAGGGTCGTGATGCGGCCAAAGGTGGCGTCGGCCACGGTGTAGGGGGCATGCGGTGCCAGGCTAAAGCTCAGCCTCGGTTCATTTAACAGCCGATCACGACATGCAAGGCCGCGTGTCAGGTAGGCATTCGCGTCGGCTGCCCAGGCGCTAGGAAACTCGAGGACCGGGATGCCGAGGCAGGCGCGCATGCCGTACTCCTGGACGGCACGCGCTGTGGCATCCGGAAAAAAGTACATGTCGCTAAAGCAGGTCACGCCGCCGCGCAGCATTTCGCTGCACGCGAGGCGCGATCCGGCAAGGACGAACTCTTCCCCCATCAACGCGTTCTCGATCGGCCAGATGCGCGTGGTCAGCCACTGCATCAGCGGCAGATCGTCGCCGCAACCGCGCAAGAGCGTCATGGCGGCGTGGGTATGCAGGTTGATAAGGCCCGGGGTCAGCACGTGGTGATCGAGCACTTCAAGTTTGCGCGCGGCAAAGCGCTCGCGCGCCAGCGCCTGGGGCAGGAGCGCAACGATGACGCCGCCATCGATGGCGATGGCGTGATCTTCCAGGACCGTGGCGTAAGGCTCGACCGGAATGATCCAGCGCGCCTCGATCAGGAGGTCGATGTCCTGCACGGTGCCGGCGCTAGCGCGCCACTCCCCGCACCCAGACATTGACTTCGGCGGAACAGGGCGCAGCGGGCACGCAGGCAAGCGTTGCAGCGGGATGCGCCGAACTGGCTTCGATGCGTTCGGGATTGACTCCCCGGCTCATGAAAAAGCGCCGGATGTCTTCTGCGCGCCGCTCGCTTTCGTGCTGGCCGCTGGTTGCGCCATGGCTGCCGTCGTCGATGACGGTAATGCTCACCAGTTCGATCTTCTGGCAGCTTGCGGTTGGGCCGAGCACGGCGCGCGCGAGCGCGATGCGGCCATCGGGGGTGAGTTCGTCGCGCACGGAAAACCAGCCAGGCACGACCTTCAGCTCGGTATTGAAATCGCAGCGACGCTCTGCGAGCGGCTCGGCCAGCGTCGGGTCGGTTGACGGTTGCGGGGCAAGTTTGGCTTGCACCACGTCAGTCACAGGCACAGGCCCGGTATCGGTGTTTCCTGAAGACGGCAGCGGCGTGCTGCAGGCAGAAATCGAGGACACGAGGATCAAGCCAGGGATAAGGAGGATGGGTCGAATCAAGCGGTTCTCCGGAATCGGTGCGCCTGCGATAAACAGCGCTTGAGTTGTTCGGCGGGACTATACGGCAAAAGGCGCGGCGGCTGCGCCGCAAAGGCTTCGATCGGGTGCAAAAGGCGTGCCCTGCGCATGTTAAAATTGCATGTTTTAGTCAGCCCGCGCCACGCCCCTGTGCGCGGGCCCTGGCCGGATCACCCGCGAGGTGCTAAGCGCCACCCTCACCGTCACCGACATCAGGCTTTATGGATCAATTCGCCAAAGAAACACTTCCGGTCAGTCTCGAAGAGGAAATGCGCCGTTCGTACCTCGACTACGCCATGAGCGTGATTGTCGGGCGGGCCTTGCCGGACGTGAGGGATGGCCTAAAGCCGGTCCACCGGCGCGTGCTGTTTGCCATGCACGAACTCAATAACGACTGGAATCGCTCCTACAAGAAATCCGCGCGTATCGTAGGCGACGTCATCGGTAAATACCATCCGCACGGCGATACCGCGGTGTACGACACCATCGTGCGCATGGCGCAGCCGTTTTCGCTGCGCTACATGCTCGTCGATGGCCAGGGCAACTTCGGTTCGGTCGACGGCGACAACGCGGCGGCCATGCGTTACACCGAAATCCGGCTGGCCAAGATCGCCCACGAGCTTTTGGCCGACATCGACAAGGAAACGGTTGATTTCGGCCCGAACTACGATGGCGCGGAACGCGAGCCCCTG
>CAJCIC010000060.1 GCA_903970185.1 Gammaproteobacteria bacterium | reverse complement strand
GTCAACGACACGCTCGGCCACCGGATCGGCGACCTGCTGCTGGTCGCAGTCGCCAATGTATTGCGCGAATGTGTCGAGCCGGGAGATGACGTCTTGCGCATCGGCGGCGACGAATTCATGATCCTTTGCGCACGCATGCGGCCGAAGTCCGGCTCGCACATGCTGGCCGACCGGATTGTCACGAGACTGCGCGATCCGATCACCGTCGAGAGCCATCACTTAAGCGTAGGGGGCAGCATCGGCATTGCCGTGTATCCCGATCATGGCTCGGCGCCCGATGCGCTTTTGCGCAGCGCCGATCTGGCCATGTATCACGCCAAGGCGTCGGGTCGCAACCGCTTCGAATTCTTCTCGCCGATCCTCGCGCAAAGAAGCGAAAGGCGGCTGGGCATCAAGAACGCGCTGGCGCGGGCCATCCAGGTCGACGCCCTCGTGCTTTACTACCAGCCGCGCGTGCGCCTCAAGGACGACATGATCATCGGTGCCGAAGCGCTACTGCGCTGGAACGATACGCACCTGGGCTCGATCGCGCCAAAGGAATTTGTCGGCATTGCCGAGGACTCCGGACTGATCCACGAGCTTGGACTGTTCGTATTCCAGAAGGCCTGCGTGCAAATGCGCGCCTGGCAGGATGCCGGCGTGCCGTTTGGCATCCTCGCCGTCAATTTCTCGGCGCAGCAGCTCTATACGTCGACATTTTTGCGCGAGATCGAATACATCCTGTCACAAACCGGCTGCGACCCGTCACGTCTTGAAGTCGAGATTACCGAGACCAGCATGCTCTCGGACATGACGCTGCTCGCACCTGTCATCGGCGCGCTCAAGGCCTACGGCATGCGCATTGCCATCGACGATTTCGGTACCGGCTTTTCGTCCCTGTCGCATTTGCAGCGGCTCGACGTCGATACGCTGAAGATCGACCAGAGCTTCATTCGCGGCATGCTCAACAACCCGGGTGATCTGGCCATCACGCGCTCGGTCATCAGCCTTGGGCGCAGCCTCGGGCTTTCGGTGACCGCCGAAGGCGTCGAGAACGAGGCCCAGTTCAAGAGCCTGCGCGATGCCGGTTGCGATTATTACCAGGGCTTTCTCTTCAGCCCGGCCGTTGGCGCTGCGGATTACGAGATGCTGGTCTACGAACCACGGGCTGCAACGCGCATGGAAGGCGACGCTGCCGCCTAGGGCTTGCCCTGGCCCGGGCCTTTCTGTTTCTCGCGCGAGCGCGCCAGCTTCTCGTCGAACTCGCGCTCGAATTTGGACACGCGCTTGGGCGGTCCCTTGGCAATGGCGTTGACGAAGGCGACGAAATGATCGAGTTCGAGCGGCTCGCCAATGCGCGAGCCGTCAAGCGTCAGCGCAAAGCGCCCGTCACTCAGATGGGTCATCGAGTAACCCGCTTCCTGGCTGCGCTCCTTGAGACGTTCAAGGGCGGCAGCAGCGCGCGTGGTCCTCAAATCAGGTCTCCGTCGGGCCCCGGAATGGCACCTTCGCCCACGACCTCGAAATTGATCAGGATCGGCTCGGGAAAGCGCTGCGAGGATGACGCCAGCTGGAATTCGTACCAGGCTTCAAGTGCCTCGAGCCGATCGACAAAGAGCGCGGCAAACGCTTCGGCGCGCTCGATCTTGGCGTCATCGCTTGCGTGGGCATAGTCGCGCCACGCCGTCTCGGGCCAGACCAGGTTTAACTTCAAGGACCGGCGCTGCGGATCGTGGCGCCGCTCGGTACGGATATCGGGCAGGATGCCGATGCCCTTTAACTCGTCGGTCTCGAAGAAACCGAAGACACGCACACCACGTCCCAGGACCTTCTGAAGCGCCTGCGCGACCGGTTGTGCGAGCGCCGTGAACCCGGCGCTATCGTTCAAATCCGTCATTGGCTCCTCCCCACGCCTCTCGCCAGGGAGCCATCCTACACCCGCAACTGGAATGATCGCAGGCGCTGCAATGCGGCAAGAAATCAGTGCTGCGTCAGGCTCTGATCGCGCGCATCGCGCGGACGGCGCAGCCATTCGCGTGACGTCGGCGAGCGCAGGAAGGCACGCAGGCAGCGCAATTCGCCAAGGATGTCGCCGGAAAGCCAGGCGCGGTTGCCGACCTGTTCGCTTAGAACGTGGTCGAGGTAGGCAATCGCCACGCTCGGCTCGGACCAGCGTGCAATCAGGTTGAGCGCAATGCGCTCAAGCTTGGATGCAACCGCAAAAGGGCGCACGTGTCCTGGAAGTGTCACGATCCAGGCATCGATGGTGGCGCGCCTGACCGATTGCGCCAGCGCCTCGGCAGCAGCGGCCGCGTCCCGATCCTCAGCCGGCGGTACGTAACTCGCAAAACCTGCATCAAACGAGTCGCGCGCAAGGCGTGAGGTGCGAAATCCCGATTCCCATTGTTTGTTCAGCATGACCGCTCCCTGGAGGTGCTGCGAGAAACCGTGTCCGTTCTCGCGATGGGTTCATCCTAGGATCTGGCGGCCCAAGAAGGTGCAACAGAAATCGACGCGAATGTTGCAAACTGTGTGCATCCAAAGAGGCAAGCACTGACGTAAGAAGGAGAATTGGTAACACTTGCATGCGAAAGTGGCGCACCGCCTTCGCCTTGGTGTGTCGGGAAATCGCGCGCGGCACGCCTCATGCTTGTTTTCGGCCGCGGGCCGTCGCCCGACCCCGCCAATTTGCAACCGAAGGAGTGCGGCGATGAACAAAACCACCACGGCACTGGCCCTTGGGGCTGCCTTTGCGCTCGCTGCACCGGTTTTTTGCGAGGCGCATGCGGTGACCCGCAGCGAATGCGTCGAAGCCAGTCAATTCATCATGAACGGCGCGCTTTCGCGTGACAACGGCATGTCACGCGACGCCTACATCGGACAGCTGATGGGCGACCTTGAAACAATCAAGGCGTTTCCTGCGCAATTGCGCTGGTTCGTCCAGGACGACGACGACGCTGCCCTGCTTCTATCTGCAGCCAAGGAGGTGTACGATGCTCCTGCGCCGCCAGAGCACCATCGTCAGGAATTCTTGTCCCGCTGCCTTGGACGGCCGACGACCAATTCGTAGGCGCGACGCCCAAACGGGCTAACGTCATTGGTGCGCAGGGCCACGTAAACTGCGAGTCGGGCATCTGTATTGCTTGGATTTTGCTAAAGCGAAGCAATCACCAGGGAGTACTGTTGGAACCACATATCCGAAAGCGAACGACCGACCCCGATACCCAAACCGGCGTTGAAACAGACTGGTTCGTCGACGGTAGCAACGACCCCGAAGAAGCGCAAGCACTGGCACAGGCGCGAAAATTGGCCGGCGAGGCCGCCGAGGCCTGTCGCCGTGCGCTGGCTGCCGGGGACACCCAGGCCTACTGTGCGGCGCTGCGTGACCTCGGCTGCGCCGAACTCAAGGCGGGCTCGGTACAAGCCGCCATCGCAACCCTTGAGCGCGCCGATCAGATTTACCAGACGCTCGCCGCGCACAGCGATCACGAGCACACCCTGATGTCGCTCGTGGCAGCCCTTGAAGCCGCGGAGCGTTACAAGGATGCACTCGATGCACTGCGACGCGCGCAGGCCTTAAAGGCGCGCCTGGACACCACCGGCAAGGCGCAATGGCAGTGGCGCACCGAGACCGCCGAGGCCGAACTTGAAAAGGTTCGCGCCGAGCTCCTCAAGAGCCAAAGGCGCCAGCAGGAGCTCGCCGCGGTGAACGCGCATCTGGTGCGCGCCGACCAGCAAAAGACCGCGCTCTTGCAGGAGGCCGAACGCACCAGCATGGAAGACAGCGTCACGCGCATCCAGAACCGGCGCAGTCTTGACATTCGCCTTGGCAGCGACGTGCATCGGGCACGACGCTACAACAGCCCGCTGACTGCGGGCATGCTCGATATCGACGACTTCAAGCAAATCAACGACAACCTCTCGCACGCCAAGGGCGATGCCTTGCTGCGCCAGGTCGCGGCGCTGTTGCATTCGCGCCTGCGCGATAGCGACTACGTCGCCCGCTATGGCGGCGATGAATTTGCCCTGGTCTTCCCCGAGACCAGCCTCGTTAACGCGCGCATCGTGTGCGAGGCGATTCGCGAGAGCGTGGCCGACAAGGTCTGGGACGGCTTTCCTGAGACGCTGCGCGTCTCGGTGAGCATTGGCCTTGCAGAATTGACCGACAAGACGGTCGGCGCAAGCGGGCTTTTGGACGCCGCCGATCGCATGCTCTATGCGGCCAAGCGCGGCGGTCGCAACAGCGTCAAACCGTAGGTCGGTCGCAAACGCGCCAAGCCTTGCGGCCGAGCTTACGGCGCCAACGTGTGCAAAAGTTCCACGAGCGCGTTTTTGACCGCTTCGGGCTGGTCACGATGCGGACTGTGGCGGCATCGGGCAAGCCGATACGCCCTCGCCCCATGCGCCTCGAGAGCGTCAACCTGCGCCATCGTGCCGTACTCGTCGTCTTCGCCCTGAATCACAACCACCGGGCAGGAAATGCCGGCAAGGCGCGACGTGATCGTCCACGCCGCGAAATCGGCATCGAGCCAGATGTCGTTCCAGCCAAAGAACGCGCCATCGACATCGTCGTGAAAACGCCTGAGCCGCTCGCGCAACGCGCCGCCAAGGTACGCCTCGCGCGTCGCGGCAATCGCGTCTAGCGCAATGTCCTCGACGAACACGTGCGCTGCCATGACGAGCGCTGCAACCGCGCGCGATTTGGCAAGGCTGGCGTAGATCAAGGCAATCGAGCCGCCGTCGCTGTGGCCAACAAGTAGCGGCCGCTCGATTGCGAAATGATCAAGCACAAGCGGCAGCACCTCTTCGGCTTCGCGTTCCATGAATTTGACCGGACGCGGCGCGATCAGCCGGCTCGAGGCGCCATAGCCCATGCGCGAATAGACAAGGCCATCGCAGCCAACCGCCGTGCAAAGCCGCTCTGGCGTATCGCGCCAGAGTTGGACCGAGCCCAGACCCTCATGCAGGAAGACCAGCGTCGGCATGCCTTTGCGCGCGCTTTGCGCGGTGATCAGGCGGCATTCAAGCGTATCGCCTGCAATTTCGGCAAAACACTCGGTCACCCCTTGCGCCTCGCTTGCGTTCAAGCCAGCGCCAGGATCGACTGGGCCAGTTCATCGGCCCAGGGCAGGCACTCTTCCTCGGGCAGCGTGCCACCGCTGGCGTTGTGAAAATGCGATGCAAGCACGGGTTTCGCGCCGAGTTCGAGCATCACCGCCTCGAATTTCTTGCCGCCGAAGTTGTAGGTCTGCGGATAGGTCGAATCGCCAAGCCCGAACAGCGCAAAGCGCACGTGCGACAGGTCAGGCCGCGTTTCGGTCAGAAGCGTGTACACGGCGCGCGCGTTGTCGGGGACATCGCCCGAGCCATAGGTCGAAGTGCAAATGACGATCAGGGCGCCATCGGCGATATCGTCAAGCGAGGCGTCATCCATGGGCAGCACGCTGGCGCCAAGCCCGGCCTTGTCCAGGACGAACTGGATTTCCTCGGCGACCACCTGGGCGTTGCCGGTCATGGTGCCAACAAGAAGACGGATCGACGAAAAAGCCATGGCGATGAATTGAAGCACGCGCGGCGAGAGGGCAAGGCCTGCGACGCCCCGCGCGCGCCGCTTATGCATTATAATGCACACGGGGTCTGCCCGCAAAACTGCCCGCAAAATCGAAGCAGGCGGGAGCGCCTCGAACACTTGTTTTACCCCTTTGCCATGGACATGCACACCCCGGCCTTCGGCGCCCCGGACCGCGAGGCGCCGGACCAAGCGCAATCCGAAGCGTTCTTAAAACGCCTGGGCGAGCATGTGCGCCTTTTGCGCGCGCGGCGCGGCATGACACGCAATACGCTCGCCAGCGCCGCCGGCGTCTCGCTGCGCTATCTGGCCGATCTCGAAGCCGGCCGCGCCAACGCGTCGGTGCTGCTCCTGCGTCAGGTGGCCCTGGCACTGAACGCGCCGATCGAGGAGATCGTCAGCCCGGGCGATGCGCAATCGAGTGAATTCGTGCTCCTTGCGCACGCGCTGCGCGGCCTGCCGGATGCGCGGCTGCGCTTGGCGCGGGCCGCGCTCGCGGAGTTTCTTCATCCCAAGGCGCAACCCCTGCGCACGCAGCGCATTGCCCTGATCGGGCTTCGGGGTGCGGGCAAGTCGACGATCGGCCGGGCCCTGGCGGCGCGGCTCGATGTGCCGTTTGTCGAGCTGAGCAAGGAGATCGAGGCCAACGCCGGCCTGTCGGTGGGCGAAATCCATGGCCTGTACGGCCAGACCGGCTATCGTCGCTACGAGCGCGACTGCCTTGAGAACGTCATCGCCACCTACCCTGCGCTCGTGCTCTCGGCACCGGGCAGCCTCGTGGCCGAGGCCGATACCTACAACCTTTTGCTTGGCCACTGCCTGACCATCTGGCTTAAGGCCTCTCCCGAGGAACACATGGCGCGGGTGGTGGCGCAAGGCGACTTGCGGCCGATGGCCGGACAAAGCGAGGCCATGGCCGATCTGAAACGCATTCTTGACGGCCGCGAGCCGTTCTACCGCCAGGCCGACCTGACGCTCAATACCTCGGGCGCAAGCGCAGCCGAAAGCGTTGACGCGCTCGTCACCATGGTCAGGCAAGTGCGTGCCAGGAAAGCCGTGACCGAAGACTGAAGCTGAAGCAGGACGGCGCGAGTAGGGGTTCGCGCTTCCGTGCTAAAGTGCCATGTAGTGCAATATAATGCATATCGATTCCGTGAAGCGCCGGCAGTCCCACTGGACCCTGTTCCACTCCAAACGAGTGCGGGAGATCGCTTTTGAACTCAGCCACCATCGAACTTCCAGCCGCTGGCCAGAACGCGCCAGCTGCCCTTCCAGCCGATCGCGTCGACTTCAGGCGCGAGCCTCGTACCTATCGTCACTGGCAGCTCGATGTCGCAGGCACAACAGCGACGCTGCGCCTTGACGTCAACGAGGACGGCGGCATCCGTGCTGGCTACAAGCTCAAGCTCAATTCCTATGACCTGGGCGTTGACATCGAACTTGCCGATGCCATCGAGCGCCTGCGCTTTGAGCATCCTGGCGTCAAGGTCGTGGTGATCACAAGCGCGAAGGAGCGCGTCTTCTCGTCGGGCGCCAACATCTACATGCTTGGCACCTCAAGCCACGCCTGGAAGGTGAATTTCTGCAAGTTCACCAACGAGACGCGCAACGGCATGGAGCACGCCAGCCGTTACTCGGGACTGAAATTCATTGCCGCGGTGAATGGCTCGTGCGCCGGCGGGGGCTATGAACTCGCGCTCGCCTGCGACGAAATCGCACTGGTTGACGACCGCTCCTCGGCCGTGAGCCTGCCCGAAGTCGCCCTTTTGGGCGTTCTTCCCGGCACGGGTGGCCTCACGCGCCTGATCGACAAGCGCCACGTCAGGCCGGATCGCGCCGACGTATTTTGCACGACCCAGGAAGGCCAGCGTGCCGAGCGCGCCCGCGCCTGGGGACTTGTCGATCACATCGCCAAGCCGGCCGAGTTCGATGCGCTCATCGAAAAGCGCACCAAGGCGCTCGCGGCGTCGAGCCTGCGCGATGGCAGCGCGGTTGGCATCACGCTTTTTCCGCTTCCTGCGCAAGTCGATGCCAAGCGCCTGTCCTACCCGCACCTTGCGGTGGATATCGATGCCAAACGACGCATTGCCACCTTTGCGATTGCCGCACCGCATGCGGCCATCGAAGATCATGCCGAGGCGATTTTCGACAAGGGTGCGAACTGGTACCCGCTGGCACTCGCGCGCGCGCTCGATGATGCGATTTTGCAGCTGCGCACCAACTATCTCGACATCGGCACCTGGGTCTTCACTTCCCAAGGCGATGGCCAGGCGATTGCCGCCATGGATCAGGTGCTGCTGGCGCAGGAGGACTTCTGGCTGGTGCGCGAGACGCGCAACCTCTGGGATCGCGTGCTCTCGCGCCTTGACGTGTCCTCGCGCTCGCTGTTTGCCTTGATCGAGCCGGGATCGTGTTTTACCGGCACCCTGCTTGAGATCGTGCTCGCCTGCGATCGCAGCTACATGCTGCTGGCAGACGATGCGGCGCGCGCGCCAAGCGTGATGCTGACCGAAGCCAATCGCAGTTTCTATCGCATGATCAATGGCCAGTCGCGCCTGGCCACGCGCTTTGTCGGCGACGCGCCTGCCCTTTTCGCGGCGTATCAGGCCATCGGCGAGAGCCTCGATGCGAGCGCGGCAGAAGGCGCCGGGCTTGTCACCTTCACGCCCGATGACATCGACTGGGACGACGAGATTCGCCTCGCGCTTGAAGAACGCGCAAGCCTGTCACCTGACGCCTTGACCGGCATGGAAGCGAGCCTGCGCTTTGGCGGTGCCGAGACCATGGCAACGCGCATCTTCGGACGCCTGTCGACATGGCAGAACTGGGTGTTTGTCAGGCCCAATGCAATAGGCGACGAAGGCGCGCTGAAAATCTTTGGCACCGGCCGGCGGCCGCGCTTTGACTGGACCCGCGTCTAGCCTTTGCCTTTCACTTAACCAGGACCTGCCATGTCGATCGACTACAGCGAACGCATTCCGAACAATGTCGAACTCGCCACCAATCGCACGCTCCAGCGCGCCCTGGAACACTGGCAGCCGCACTTTCTCGACTGGTGGGGCGAGATGGGGCCAAGCGACTTCAGGCTTGACGACGTCTATCTGCGCACGGCAGTTGGCGTTGACGCCAAGGGCTGGGCGAGCTACGGCATGGTCAAGATGCCCGACTACCGCTGGGGCATTTTTCTCGCGGAAGAAGAGAAGGAACGCAAGATCGGCTTTGGCGATCTCGAGGGCGAGCCGGTATGGCAACAGGTCCCAGGCGAATTGCGCTCGGCCTTCTTGCGGCTCATCGTCACCCAGGGCGATACCGAGCCGGCCTCGGTCGAGCAGCAGCGCCTGCTTGGCCATAGCGCGCCTTCGCTTTATGACCTGCGCAACCTGTTTCAGATCAACGTCGAGGAGGGGCGGCACCTGTGGGCCATGGTCTATCTGTTGCACGCCTACTTCGGGCGCAACGGCAGGGAGGAAGCCGAGGGACTGCTCATGCGCCATTCAGGCGATGTCGACAAGCCGCGCATCCTTGGCACCTTTAACGAGCCGATCAACGACTGGCTGTCGTTTTTCATGTTCACCTATTTCACCGATCGCGACGGCAAGTTCCAGCTCAAGAGCCTCGCCGAATCGGGCTTTGATCCGCTCGCGCGCACGTGCCGCTTCATGCTCACCGAAGAGGCGCACCACATGTTCGTGGGCGACACCGGCGTTGGCCGCGTCATTCGGCGCACGCTCGAAGTCATGCGCGAGATCGACAGCGACTCGCCTTTGGCCATCCGCAATGCGGGTGCCATCGATTTGCCGACGATCCAGCGCTACATGAATTTCTGGTTCTCATCGGCGCTCGACCTGTTCGGTGCCGAAGCGTCGAGCAACGCCGCGACCTATTTCGCGCAGGGCATCAAGGGCCGTCCTGACGAAGCCTCGTTTGCCAACCACCAGGCGCTTGACGAGTTCTACGAACTCGACATTCCCAAGGGCGAGGACGGCATCGAGACGAGCTCGATTGCCATGCGCAATGCCATGAACCAGGTGACGCGCGAAGCCTATGTCAGGGACTGCCAGATTGGCGTCACGCGCTGGAACCGGCTGATCGAGCGTGCCGGCTTTGACCTGCGCCTGTCGCTGCCCTCGATCCGCTTTCGCCGCACCATCGGCGCCTGGGCGCATGTGCCAACCGATCCCGAAGGCAGGCGCATCTCGGCTGCAGCCTTCGATGCCGGGGCGAAGCACTGGCTGCCCAGCGACGACGATCGCAGCTTCGTTGGCTCGGTGATGCAGCGGGTGATCGAGCCTGGCAAGATGGCAGGCTGGATCGCGCCCCCCGAGCGCGGCGTCAACAGTCTTCCCGTCGAATACAGCTACGTCCTGTTGCACTAGCGCGAACCGGGCGAAACGATTGCAGGAGCAAAGCGGCAGGGTTGTTACAATCGCCCGCTGACGGCCTCGCCGAGGCCCAAAACCCTGCTTGCTCCGATGTCCCTCGCATCGCCCGTGCCCCGTGTCTAAGCCGCTTTTCCGGCAGGAAGCGATCGACGCCCAGCGCGATCGCTTCCTGGGCGAACTGACGGCAGCGCGACCCCTGTCGCTTTGGGCCTTCACGCTTGCCGCCGTGCTGATTGCGGCCTGCGTCATCGCCATTGCCATCTGGGGCCAGTACACGCGACGCGAACGCGTTTCCGGCTATCTTGCCTCGGCGGCAGGCGCCGTGCCGCTTCTGATTTCCGAACCCGGCCAGGTGACCTCGATCGATGTCACCGAAGGCGAGACCGTCACGCTTGGCCAGCCGATTGCGCATGTCACCATCGATCGCACGCTCTCGAGTGCTGCGGCAAGCAGCGGCGCCGTGATGCAGGAGCTGAAAGCGCGCGAGGGACTCCTCACCGAAGAAATCAAGCGCACCAGGGAACTCGGCGAGCAGCAGCTCATGCAAGCCAGGCGCAACGAAGAGAACCTGAAGATCGAGATCGCCGATGCCAATGCCGAGATCGATTTGCAAAAGCGCCGCCTGGCGTCCGCGCAGGAGGCCGCCAAGCGCTACGAGAACCTGACGACGCAACACTTCGTCTCGGACGTCGCCCTGCAGCAAAAGAAGGACGATGTCACCGACCAGGAAATCAAGCTGCAGGCGCTCATTCGCGAGCGCGCGAGCCTTGAGCGCGACCTCGCTGCAGCCCAGCTTGACCAACCCTCGGCGGTGCTGCGCAACGACACGCAAGTCGCGCAGCTCAGTCGCCAGATCAGCGAGTTAAAGCAAAGCAGCGCCGAGGAATCGGCACTGGGTGAGACCGTGATCCGCGCGCCCCTGGCCGGCACGGTGACCAATATCGCCGTCACGCGCGGCCAGGTCGTGGCTTCGGCCGCGCCGCTTGCAACGATCCTGCCAAGCGATGACGCCTTGCATGCCGAACTGCTTGTGCCCACGCGTGCGATCGGCTTTGTCCATCCCGGCCAGCGCGTCCAGCTGCGCTACGAAGCCTTCCCCTATGAACGCTTCGGGCAATACGGCGGCGTCATCGAGACGGTCGGCAGCAGCGCCTGGATGGCAGGCGAGCACCTTGGCCCGTTGACACTCACCGAGCCCGTCTATCGCATCATCGTCAAGCTCGATGAGCAACACGTCGAGGCCAACAACCAGACCCTGGCGCTGCGCTCGGGCATGCTCGTCAGTGCCGACCTCCTGATGGAGCGGCGCACGCTCCTTGAATGGCTGTTCCAGCCGCTGTTGCAGCTCAAGCAGAGGATGCAGAAGTGAAGTGGCATCCGCTCTTTCGCCGCTCGGTGCCGGTGCTCCTGCAATCGGAAGCCTCCGAATGCGGCATCACCTGCGTTGCCATGATCGCGTCCTACCATGGTTTTCTGACCGACCTCGCAGCCATGCGCGAGCGTCTTGCAACCTCGCTTAAGGGCGTCACGCTCAAGCAGATCAGCCGGCTTGCCGAGTCGATCGATTTGACCGCACGCGGTGTCCAGGTGCCGCTCGAGGGCCTGGGCAGCCTGAGGCTGCCTGCGATCCTGCACTGGGACATGAACCACTTCGTGGTGCTCACCCGCGTCACGCGCAAGAACATCGAGATCCACGATCCGGCGCGCGGCCGCCGGGTCCTAAAGCTTGCCGAAGTCTCGCGCCATTTCACTGGCGTTGCGCTCGAGTTGACGCCAACGCCAGGCTTTCGCGCGCGCGACGAGCGCGAGCGCATCAGCGCCTGGCAGCTGCTTGGCGCTGCGCTCTCGTTCAAGGGCACGATCGCCCAGATTTTCCTGATCTCGCTCGCCCTTGAAGTCTTCGCCATCGCCTCGCCGTTCTTCTTGCAGCTGGTCGTCGATCGCGTCATCGTCGGGCGCGACATCGATTTCCTGACCGTGCTTGGCGTTGGCTTCCTGATGCTGGTGGTGATCCAAAGCGGCGTATCGGTGATGCGTGCATGGGTTGGCGTCTATCTCAGCACGCAGATCAACCTGCGCATGCTGACCGAACTCTTTGCCCAGCTCATCAGGCTGCCCCTTGACTGGTTCGAAAAGCGCCACATTGGCGATCTGATTTCGCGCTTTCGCAGCATCGATGCCGTGCAGAAGACCCTGACTACGACCTTTGTCGAGACCGTCGTCGATGGCGTCATGGTGCTCTTCACGCTGATTGTGATGCTGCTCTACAGCCCGCTTCTGACCGCCGTCGTGCTTTGCGCTGCGGCCATCTACGCGCTGGTGCGCTGGGCCTTCTACCGGCCCCAGCGCGATGCCACCGACGAGCAGCTCGCCCACGAAGCCAAGTCGAGCACGCACTTCATCGAAACCGTGCGCGGCATCATGGCCATCAAGCTCAACACGCGCGAAGAAGAACGCCGCTCGGCCTACCAGAACCTGGTCGTCGACCACATCAACGCCGGCGTGCGCGTGCAGCAGGTGCTGCTCGCCCACAAGGCCGTCAATACCTTCATCTTCGGCATCGAGAACGTGACGGTGATCTGGCTTGGCGCACTGGCGGTGCTGGGCGGCCGGCTGACGGTGGGCATGCTCTACGCCTTCATCGCGTTCAAGCTGCTGTTTCTTGGCCGCATCAATGCGTTAATCGACAAGCTGGTCGAATTCAACATGCTTGATCTGCACGCCGAGCGCATCGCCGAGATCGCGCTCGCCGAGCCTGAACCGCGCCAGCGCGCGCTGCAGGTGCCCGATCGCGCGATGCTGATCGAGGCCGACAATATTTCGTTTGCCTATGGCGTTGAAGGCGCCGTTTTCAACAGCATCAGCTGCACCATCAGGACCGGCGAGATGGTGGCGCTGGTCGGGCCCTCGGGCTGCGGCAAGACGACCCTGATCAAGGTCCTGGTCGGCCTCTTGCCGCCCACCTCGGGCACGCTGCGCGTCAATGGCGTTGACGTGCGCGAGATCGATCTCGCGGACTTTCGCCACCGCATTGGCGTTGTCATGCAAGACGACCAGCTGTTCGTTGGCACGATCGAGGACAACATCAGTTTTTTCGACCCGGCCCATGACACCGCGCACGCGCGCGAATGCGCACGGCTTGCCGCCATCGATGAAGAGATTCTCGCCATGCCGATGGGCTTTAACACCATCGTTGGCAACATGGGCGTGGCGCTCTCCGGTGGCCAGAAGCAGCGCATCCTGCTTGCGCGCGCGCTCTATCGCAAGCCGCAGATCGTGTTTCTTGACGAATCCTTCGATCAGCTCGATCTCGACCGCGAAAACACGATCACCGAGGGCCTGCGCAAGCTCGGCTACGGCATTGTCATCGTCAGCCATCGGCCCGACACGGTACGCTCGGTCGATCGCGTCATCGAGATGGCACCGGTGCACTGATTAACGAGAAGCCGGGTGGCACGCCGGGTAGGCGTGCTCGGGCTTGCCACCGACGATGCAAAAGTCGATGCTCTGCTGCGTACACAGGGCACGCCGCGGTTGCGGATCCTGCCAGTGCACGCGGGTCTTGCCGATCTGATCGAGAACCGCCAGATCGAAAACCCCAGGCGGGGACGACGTCCAGACCTTGGGCGCGGTCACTTCGCCATCGGGCTGGACCATGAAGACGGCGTTGACGCGACCCTCGATGCCGTCGCGGTAGGCATCAGCCGGAAAGACATAGCTTGGCAGCTCGACCGACTTCGCCCGCGTGCCGCCGCCTGGCACGCGCTGCTCGGGTTTTTTCCGGCGCGCAACCGAGATCTTGGGTGCGTCGGCGCTGCCCTCAAAGAGCACCACCTGTTCGATGTCGGTCTCAGCCGGGGCGCAGAGCTCGCGACTCAAGGCCGGGGCGAAGTACCATTTGGTGATCGCCGTGCTCACCGCCTGGGCCAACGCCTCAAAGCCCGGTGGCGCCTCGACCTTGTGCAGGACAAACGTGCCGTCGATGCGCACGGTGCCAAGCGCCTTGACCGAAATGCCCTCGGCGGGCAGCTCGATGCCCGGCGGAAAGGTCGGGCTTACGACATAGATCGGTGTCGCCGGCGACGATGAGGTCACGACCAGGGGTTCGGAGGTCTGGGCGAGACTGGCACAAGGCGCTGCGGCCAGGGCCAGGCGCAAGACGGCCGCGGCACGCCGTCTTGCTGCCGCAAAGGTCAAGGCCGATCTAGGCCAGCGGGTCAACACCGATCCAGCGCACATGCAGGTACAAGGCAAAAATCAGGAACGCGGCAACGCCTAGCACCACCGCGATTGCCGTGCCGAGCGGCGTCGCCCTGGCATAGACGGTGCCAAGGGCGCGATCGCGCCGCTTGCTGGCGATCAGCGAGAACACGCCCCAGGCGAGAAAGGCCCCGAAGAGCACGATGTCATCCAGTGTGCCATTGGCGAGCAGATGCCCGAGCGCCCAGATCTTCACCGACAGAATCATCGGGTGATGAAAGCGCGCCTTGAAGTAATTGTTGGGCACATAGGCGGCAACGAAAAAGACGAAGGCGACGAGCATGAAAAGCGAATTGGCGTGGCGCAGCGCTGCAGGCGGCGTCCAGATCACGATCGGCTCCCTGCGCGCCAGCGAAAATCCCCACAACAGGACCAGAAAGCCGGCCAGCGAGACCACCGAGTAGATCCCTTTGTACGGCCCCTGGCCAAAGCGCGCAATCTGGCGGTTGCGCCAGTCGTTGGCGAAAATGCGCATCGAGTGGACACCCAAAAACAGGATCAAACCGACGATCAGAACAAGCATGGTCTATCTTTCAGCGCAGCACCGCCAAGCGCGGCGCCCTGATGCTACCGAGTTTTGCAGGCAAATGCACCGCCTCTGTGCCGGCCTTGCGATTTGCACCGCACGATGCCCCAGCGCATGATCTTGGCTATTCACCGGATCAGGACCGCCAGCGCGGGGAAAACATGTTCGTCATCGTCTGCCTTGTCATCGTCTACCTGCTGTTTGGCCTGCGCATTGCCAACCAGTACCAGCGCGCCGTGGTGTTCCGGCTGGGCAAGCTGGCGGGGCTGCGCGGCCCGGGACTTTTCTGGATTGCACCCCTTTTCGAATGGCAAAAGATGGTCGACATGCGCACCATCACGGCCGCAGTCGACCAGCAGGAAACCATCACCAAGGACAATGTGCCGGTCAAGATCACGGCTGTCATCTGGTATGCGACGATCGATCCGATCCGCTCGGTGATCGATGTGCGCGATGTCGATCGCGCCGTCGTGCAGGTGGCGCTGACGTCGTTGCGCAACATCATCGGCCGCCACACCCTGGATGACGTGCTCAAGGAGCAGCAGCAACTGTCGCAGACCATGCGCGAGGCGATCGACGAGGCCACCGAGCCCTGGGGCGTCAAGGTCACGCGCGTGGAAATGCGCAACGTCGAGATCCCGGCGTCGATGCAGCGCGCCATGGCGCAAGAGGCCGAAGCCCTGCGCGAGAAGCGCGCCCGCATCATCAAGGCCGAAGCCGAGCTTGAGGCCGCAGCCAAGCTGCGCACGGCGGCAGGGCTGATCATGGAAAACCCGGCGGGCCTCGAACTGCGCCGCATGCAGATGATCACCGAAGTCGGCGCGGAGCAGAACACCACGACCATCATCGTCTTGCCAAGCGAATTCGTCTCGATGGCGCGCGGCATCGCCCAGATCGCCGAGCGTGTCGCACCCAAGGACGAAAGCTGACGTCACGGCAAGGCGCGCCCGCTGCGATTGTTACGCGCGCCATCGCCTGCCCTCGCCCCTCTCCAGGTGCTGGGGCGGACTGATGAACCCCCGTGGCATCGCCCTTGCGCAGCATCAGGCTGATCACGCCGCGCCTGCACAGGGGTGCAGAAAACGCGCGTGCCTTCTGAATGGAGCTTTCCATGGCCAATCGCGCAACCCTCATTACCGGTCGCCTGCAGCAATTTCTCTTCAGCCCCAAGGGCGATATCGAGGGCATCCTGCTGATCGTTGACGCCGCCTCTGACCGGCTTGTGCAGATCACCTTTGCCGCGGCAATCGGCCATGAACTCGCCGCCCTCTACAAGCCTGGCAATACGCTTAGCGTGCGCTGCAGGCACGACCAGTCTCCGAAGACGAAAAAGGCCGCGCACGCGGTGTTTGAATTGATCGATGCCCTCGACGGGGAAGGCAGAAGCCTTCTGCACCCTGCCAAATCGGCCACGGTCAAGGTCGACGGCACGGTCACCGGCGTGCATTTCACCCGCCACGGCGAGGCCAACGGGGTGATTCTCGAAAGTGGCGATGTCGTGCATTTGCGCCCGCACGGCATGAAAGCCGTGAAGCCCGCCATCGGCTCGCGCCTGTCTGCCCGCGGCGTATTGCGAAAGACTGCGCTTGGCGGACGAATCGTCGAGGCAAAAAGCGCAAACGGCTGGGAAATCGAGTAGGCTTGTCAGGCACGCCTTGTAAGCCGCGCATCCTCGCGCGCAGACAGGAGTTGTCCATGACGATTACGCTTCCGACCCTCTCTTTGGCAGCGCGGCTGGGATGGAAATACGTCGGCCAGAAGCGCCCGCCCTTTGCACTTGAGATCAGCCAGGGCCAGGAATCGGTGTGGGACTATCCACGACCGCCTGCGATCAGGGAAGATCAGCGCGAAGTCGTGCTCAAGGTCGGCGATATCGAAATCGGTCGCTCGACGCACGCCCTTCGGGTGCTCGAGACCGCCAGTCCGCCGACCTTTTACCTGCCGCTTGAAGACCTGGACCTGCAGTATTTCAGGCCCGCGGCCGGACATTCGCTTTGCGAATGGAAGGGACAGGCGAATTACTGGGACATCGTCACTCGCTACACACGGCTTGAGCGGGCCGCCTGGTCCTATCCTGAACCGTTGGCCGGCATGGAGCGCATAAAGGACATGATCTCGGTCTACCCGGCACTCGTGAACTGCAGCGTCGATGGCGTTGCCGTCCTGCCGCAGCCGGGCCGCTTCTACGGCGGCTGGGTCACGCCCGAAGTGATCGGTCCGTTCAAGGGCGAGCAGGGATCGGAGAACTGGTAGCAAAGAACGCGTCATCAAGGAGCGCTCGCGCCGGGTCCGACATGTTGCTACCATGGCGTGTTGCAAACGCAAAAGTGAAGGCATCCATGGATATCGCCACCTTCAAGCAGCAGCTAAGCGAGAGCGGCTATGACGACATCGCCGAGAAACACGGCGAGGCCCATGCTAAGACGTCGCCCCATGCGCACCCGTTCGCAGTGCGTGGCCTTGTCATCGAAGGCGAATTCATCCTGACCCAAAACGGCACGGCGCAGCCGTTTCTTCCCGGCGAGACTTTCTCGCTTGAGGCCAATTGCGAGCACAGCGAGGCCTCGGGGGCCCACGGATCGGTCTACCTCGTGGGCAGGAAACATTCGCGTTAACCCATCGACAATCGCCCCGAATTGGGCGCCCGCATGCGGCATTGGTATGATCCGGGGCAGCATGAGTCCACCGTACGGACTCGTGGTCTCGCCCAGGACGTGTCATGGTCACTCGTTTGTTCAACAAGCTTTTCGGTAGCAAGCCGGCTGCAAAGCCCTCGCGCCAGATGCGCGACGACATGCCAAGCTTCGTGCCGAAAGGTGCGCCACCGCCCCCGACGGACACGTCGCCCGAGGGGCGGGCCAAACGGGCAATGGACCTTTGGCTCGCGCAATTGCCGGAAAACCTCCGACCCTATCTGCTGATTTCGGCGTTCCCGCAGGTCGCAGCCGAAATTGTCTCGGTCTGGTACCAGCCGGTGCAGTGCAATCGCTACCTCGACAGCCTGCTGATTGCCCGGCGGGAAGGGCGGCAGGGATTTCCGCCTGCAGTGGGCGAGGAACTGCTTGCCCTTAGTGCCTACTACAAGGAAAAGTATCAGCATCTGATCGGCATTCGCGACCTCTGAGAAGCCGTCGCCCGACCCTATGCCCGCCTTCGACCCGATTTCCGGTCGACGTTTTTCGCTTCCCGACACTTCAAGGAAACCCATGCTCAGGCTCTACTACCATCCCTCACCCAACCCGGCCAAGGTCGCGCTGTTTCTCGAAGAGGCCGCACTGGAATACGAAGTCGTGCCGATCGACACGCGCAAGGGCGAGCAGCACAGCGCCGAATTTCTCAGGATCAACCCGAACGCCAAGACGCCGGCCTTAACCGACGGTGCTGCGACCGTGTTCGACAGCAACGCGATCCTTTTGTACCTGGCAGAAAAAACCGGGCGGTTTTTCGGCAAGCACACGCCTGAAGACCGCGGCGCGCTCTATTCGTGGCTGATGTTCGTCGCCACCGGCATCGGGCCCTACTGCGGGCAAGCCGTGCACTTTCGACATTTCGCACCCGAGCCCAAGACCTATGCGCTCAATCGCTACGACTTCGAGGCCCAGCGCCACTGGAAAATCGTCGATGCCCATCTTGAAGGGCGCGAGTTCATGGTCAGCGACGAGTACACCATCGTCGACATGGCGCTTTGGGGTTGGGCCCGCGTCATTCCCTTTGCCCTGGGTCCTGAGGCGTTTGCGAGCCTCGCCAACGTCAAGCGCTTTCTTGACGCCATCAACGCCAGGCCCGCGGCCATGCGCGTCGAAGCGCTCAAGACCGCGCACACCTACAAGACCGAATTCGACGACGACGCGAAAAAGGCGCTGTTCCCGCAAAACGCCCGCTTAACGGCGTAGGGCGCCTGCGCGCAGTGCGCAAAAGCCGCGGAAGCTCGGATTGTCCAAGCCCTATGCGTAGAGGGCATGGCGAGCCCGGCGAACGTGGCCGCAAAGAGCGCCCGTCTGGCAAGCAAGTCATTTGACGACGCTTAGCGCCGCGCGCGCTGCAGAGGCGAAGGCACGGTTGCGCTCGGCCTCAAGCTCGGCGTCCTTGATCTCAGGCGCAGTCGCATCGCTATAGCGTGCGGCGATTTCGAGAATCGTCGCTTCGATCGAAAAGAAGGTGTCCAGAATCCCCGGATCGAAGGTCTTGCCCCGCGCTTCGCGCATCAGGTCAAGCGCGGCCGCGTGCGGAAACGGTTCCTTGTAGCAGCGGCGACTGATCAGGGCGTCGTACATGTCGGCAATCGCCATGATGCGCCCGGCAAGCGGGATGTCTTCACCGGAGAGGCCCAGCGGATAGCCCGTGCCGTCCCATTTCTCGTGATGGGCGCCGGCGATATCGGCGCCCACCTTGAGGTAGTTGTCGCCTTCGATCAGTTGCGCAGTGCTAAGGATGATGCGGCGGCCGAACTCGGCGTGCTGCTTCATGATCTCGAATTCTTCCTCGGTCAGCTTGCCAGGCTTAAGGAGAATGTGATCGGGTACGCCAACCTTACCGATATCGTGCAGCGGTGCCGATAGAAACAGCATGTCGATGAAGTCGGGCGTGATCACATCGGCATGGCGCCCCTGGTGCTTGAGCGCCAAGGCGATGGCCTTGACGTAGTGCTGGGTGCGCTTGATGTGCGCGCCAGTATCGGGATCGCGCGTCTCGGCCACGGCGGCCATCGACTCGATCGTCACCTGGCGTGAATTCTCAAGGCGCTTGAGGCGCACGAAGGCCAGGCGCTGCTCGATGGCAAAGCGCAGCATCGAAAAAAGAACGATCAGGGTCGCGGCAAGCGCCACGGGCGCGGCTGGCGAAAGAAAGATCGATCGCGTGTCAAAAAGAATCAGGCTCACAAGAAGCGGAATCAAACTGGCAAGGCCACTGCCAATCACGGTCACGAGGGCACCCCCGGCGGTGGTGAATAGCGCCGTCAGAAACACGCCGGTGACAAGACATTCGAGAATGATTGCAATCGTGGCCCAGCTGGGCGGCACGACAAAACTGTCCGAGACGATATTCTCTGCCATCATCGCCTGCAGCTTGAGCCCGGAAAAAAACGGATCGAAAGCCGTGCTGTGCAGATCCGACAGGCCGGCAGCCGAGGCGCCGATGAAGACCATCTTGCCCGCGAAATCCGACGCTAAAACCTTGCCGTTCAGTACATCGACGGCAGACACGCTTGGATAGAGCTCGGGGCGACCGTTAAACCTCAGGATGGCGTTGCCTTCGCGATCGATGGGAATGTCGTGCGCGCCAACGCGGATGACGCTGCCATCGGCGCTGCTGTCGATGAACGCCTTCGACACGTCAAGCGCCTTCATCACCGTTGCCAGGGCCAGATCGGGATAGATGCGGTCGTGATAGCCGATCAGAAGCGGCAGGCGCCTAATCACGCCGTCGCTGTCGGGCTGGGTGTTCAGAAAGCCGGTGAAATCGCTTTGCGATGCGATCGCGCGGGTATTGGTCATCATGCCGCTCGCCTTCGGCAGCAGGAGCGGGTGACCGCCGGCGTCGATTTCGGGCTTGATCGGCAGATACAATTCGTTGCGGGTGACGTGATCGAAGTAGAAGTAGTTGGCAGCGACCACGCTGCTCTCGGACATGACATAGCCGAGATAGCCATCGTTATCAGAAAGTCCGGCCGGCACGCCGCTGATGCCAAGATTGACGCCGAACTCGCGCCTGAAGTCGCCCTGGATATTGGCAAGTGATGTTCGATCGGCCTCCGGAAAGAGCAGATCAAGCCCGATCGCCGCCGGCTTCGCCCGGTCAATGGCAGTCAGAAGGGCAGCGACCTTGTACCTCGGCCAGGGCCACTGGCCAACCGCGGCAAGACTCATCTCGTCGATATCGACGACGACGACGTGGCTTGCGCGTTGGTGGTTTGCCGTATGGGCAAGCAGGCGATCAAGGAAGAAATGATCAAGACCTGCGAAGAGCGTTGAGGCAAATGCGGCAGAGAGCGCGAAGGCGAGCGAGAGTGCGACGCCAAGCGCCACGAATGAGGCACTGTGCCGCCTTGCGATGCGCGCGAAAAAACGCTCGAAGACGGGCGCCCTGGCACTCACAGGATCATCACCTCAGCGCGACGATTCCTGGCTTCGGCCGCCTTCGGCGGCGTTGGCACGAGGGGCTGGCGCGAACCGAAGTATTCGACTTCGATAAAACCAATGTCGGGATCGGCCTTGCGCAGGGCCTGGGCGATGGCTTCGGCGCGCTCCTGTGAGAGCTTGTCGTTGCGCTTTTCCGTGCCAAGCGCATCGGCGAAGCCAAACACGCTGATTTCTGTCGGCTTGCGCGCGGCCGCCGCACGCAGCACTGCGGGCAGCATGGCCTTCGATTCGGCCGTAAGCGCAGTACTGCCAAGGTCGAAATAAAGAATGAAACTTGCAGGCTTTGGCGGCTGCGCCTTCAGGATCTGGGCGTACTGCGCGGCAAACGGGTCCTGGCCGACGAAGGTTCCAGCTGACGGTGCCCTGCTTGTCGCGTCGACGCGGCTCTGGACGAAAGCCTGATCGACGCGCTGCGAGCCGCTGGCGTTGGTGATCAGGATCGCGCCGACATTGCCGTCCTCATCAGGCAAGAGCACAACCGTCGTCGATGCCGTGTCAGCAGGGGGTGCGGGCGCACTGGCGCAGCCCGAAAGGGCAAGGAAAACCAGCGTTGCAGCAAGGACGCGTGGGCTTGGCACGAGCGGCGATCAATCCGTCGCTGTCACAAGAAAACGCGTGCCGCGAACACCGATCACGGCCTTGGGCGTGGACACGATGACCGAGTCTGGCGACACCTTGCCGATCTTGCCGGAAGAATAGATCGCCGATCCGCGCGCGAGGTACACCGAAAACGCGTACCGGGCCTGCACCGGATCGAAAAGGAAGTCCTTGATCATGACATCGCTGCCCGATCCGAGCGTAAACAGCGTGCCGTCGCGAAAGACGATGCCCGCTGTCGCACCGGCGGCAGACACGAGCTCGTCGGATTTCTCCAGTTGCGTGCCCGCTGCAGCAGGCATCGACGTGCCGGCGCGCAGCACGGTCACGCTGCCCGTGACATCCTTGATCAACGCGACATGAGTGTCTTCAGCGCTTGCCAGCGTCAAGAAGAGCGCCATGGCCGTACCTGCCAGTGCCAGATGGATGCGCATGAATTTTTTTCTTCCCGTCGTTGTTTCAATGCAGGGCGCGCATCGAATTTGAATTCACGGCAAGAGTGAAGCAAAATGCGTGCTCCAGAAAATCCGCGCCAAATCAGCGAATTCTTGCTCTTTCCGATCGATGATTACGCCGTGATGGACAAAAAATTGTCATCGCGACAAAAGCTGTCATCGGAGAGTTCTCATACCCGAAGTGCCGAGGCGCAAGCCGAGAAGCGCACCGGCCACGACGCACTTCTTCAGACTTGCTGTTGCCTGCAACAGGCAACGCGGCAACCCGGGCCAGGCCATCGCATGCTGCAGACGATCGTGACGAGAAACGTCAGAAGGCATCAACGCTTCAAGCACATCGCAGGGCGCATCGTCGGCCTCGCCCTCGTGCTCGCGGCGGGGCTTTTCGCGCCGGGCGTGGCCAACGCCGATGGCGAGCCGGTGTTTGGCGAAGAGCTCGAGGGCTTTGACTATGGCTATCCGGTGCACGTCTTCGAATTCACGTCGCAAGGGCAGTCGCTGCACATGAGCTACCTCGATGTCGTGCCCTCACGTGCCAACGGCAGGACCGCCGTCTTGCTGCATGGAAAGAATTTTTGCGCCGGCACGTGGATCGATACCCTCAAGGCGCTGGTGGCGAACGGCTATCGCGTGATCGCGCCCGACCAGATCGGTTTTTGCAAGTCGAGCAAGCCGCGCAGCTACCAGTTCTCGTTTGAGCAGCTCGCCCACAACACGCGTGCACTGCTCGCCTCGCTTGACGTTGGAAGCAGCATCTTCATCGGCCATTCGACAGGAGGCATGCTTGCCGTGCGCTATGCCCTGATGTATCCGCAAGCCACCGAAGCACTGGTGCTTGTCGATCCCGTCGGCCTTGAAGACTGGCAAGCCAAGGGCGTGCCCTGGCCTGCCATCGACGCGTGGTATCAGCGCGAAGTCAAGACCACGGCCGAGCGGCTTCGCAACTACGAGCGCGACACCTACTACGGCGGCAAGTGGGATGCCACGTTCGAGAAATGGGTGCAGATGCTGGCCGGCATGTACCGTGGCCCGGGCAAGGAAGCCGTCGCCTGGGACTCGGCGCTGATTGACGACATGATTTTCACGCAGCCGGTGCTCTACGAATTCCCCCGCATCGAGCCGCGCACGCTGCTCATCATCGGCGATCTGGACAACACCGCACCCGGCAAGGAGATGGCGCCTGAAAGCGTCAAGGCAACGCTTGGCCACTATCCCGAACTCGGCCGGGAAGCAGCCCGGCACATCCCGCATGTCGATCTCGTCGAGTTTGCCGATCTCGGCCATGCGCCGCAGATCCAGGACCCGGCGCGCTTTCAACGCACGCTGCTTGACTGGCTCAAGGCAGAAGACTAGTTCGAGCAACGCCAGGCGTTGCGGCTATTGCAGGCCGCGCGCGAGATCGGCCTTGAGGTCTTCGACATGTTCAAGGCCGACCGACAGGCGCACGAGTCCCGGCCTGATGCCGGCCTCGGCACGCTGGGCATCGGTGAGCCGGCCATGCGTGGTGGTGGCCGGATGGGTGATGGTCGAGCGCGTGTCGCCAAGGTTGCCGGTAATCGAAATCATCTGGCAGGCGTCGATCACCTGCCAGGCGCGTGACTGCTCCTGCCCGTCTTCTGCGAGCACTTCAAAGCTCAGCAGTGCACCGGCCCTGGCCTGCTGCCTCTTGGCCAGTTCATATTGCGGATGACTGGGCAGGCCGGGATAGTAGACGCGCTTGATGCGCGGATGCGATTCGAGCCAGAGCGCCAGCTCGAGCGCCGAATTACAGTGCCGCTCCATGCGCACCGAAAGCGTCTCGAGGCCTTTTAAGAGCACCCAGGCGTTAAAGGCCGAAAGCGACGGTCCGGTCGTGCGCAGGACCGGCACGACCAGCTTGTCGATGAACTCCGACGAACCAAGCACGGCGCCGCCAAGAACGCGTCCCTGGCCGTCGATGAATTTTGTCGCCGAGTGGATGACGACATCGGCGCCAAGCGCAAGCGGCCGTTGCAAGGCGGGCGTGAGCAGGCAGTTGTCAACGACAAGCACGATGTCACGGGCGCTGCTGATCGCCTTCAAGCCGGCAAGATCGATGACGTCACCCAGCGGATTGGAGGGCGTCTCGAGGAAAAACAGGCGTGTCGCAGGCTCGCACGCGGCCTCCCAGTGCGCGAGTTCGGTCGGCTCGACATAGGTCGTGCGAATGCCAAAGCGCGCGAGCACGCTATCGAACAGCTGGGTCGTGGCGCCAAACACGCTGCGCGAGCAGACGACATGGTCGCCCGACTTCAATAGCGCAAGGCAGGTGGCAAAGATCGCAGCCATCCCCGAGGCAGTGGCGACACACGCGCTGGCACCTTCAAGGGCGGCAAGGCGGTCCTGGAACATCGTCACGCCCGGATTGGAGAAGCGCGAATATACAAAACCTGGCGCACCGGGCTTGAAGTGCTCCGCCGCATCCGCCGAACTGGCGAAGACGAAGCTCGATGTCAAATACATCGCTTCGGAGTGTTCCGCAAACGAACTTCTGGTGGTTCCCGCGCGAATCGCGAGGGTCTCGAAGTGGCTGTCCGAATCCATGTGCCGTCCCAATGAAAAAACCCGCCAAGCGTGTGCCAAAGCGGGTTTTATGGTGCGTGCCCCCTTTTAGCTGTATTTGTTAAGCGCCCGCAAGCGGTCAAATCGGCGCGTCTTTGAATATTGTGCGCGATCGGCGAAATTGCGTCAAACGCGCGCGCGGGCTGACCACGGCCCCGCCGCATCGAGCGCGCCAGTGGCGAGCAAAAGCGCATTTTCGGCGACAAGGCGCGAATCTGCCGTGGTCGTCAGCAAGCGCAGCATGGCGCGGGCAAGATCGTCGGCGCGAATCGGCCGAAAACTCGCCGGCACGATCGACGAGACCGGGCCGATCAGGCGCCGCGCGAGCGACTCGAGCGGCCGCGAGGGCTGCCCCAGGCGCTCGCGATCGCCAATCAAAAGGGACGGCCTTGCAATCAGCAGGTGCTCAAATTCCAGGGCGGTCACCGCCGCCTCGATGTCGGCCTTGACGCGGCTATACAGGATCCTTGAGGTGGCCGACGCGCCTGCCGCACTCAGGAGCGCGAAGCGCGATGCACCGCTCTTTTTGGCCGCACGCGCGAAGTTGAGCGCGAAGTCGAAATCGACGCGCCGGAAGGCTTCGCTTGAGCCCGCAACCTTAAGCGTCGTGCCAAGACAGCAAAAGGCCATGTCGGCTTCAGGCAGCACGGTCTTGGCAAGCGCTGCGAAATCGCAGGTGAGCTCGTTTAAGCGTGGGGCGCCAAGGCGAAGCGGCTTTCGCACGAGCGCCGTGACTTCATAGCCGCCATGGGCAAGGAGGACCTCTTGCAGCGCGCGACCAACAAGGCCGGTGGCGCCAGCAACCAGCACGCGCCGGCTCATCGGGTGCGAGGCACGGGCACGCACCCGAAACGAGAAGCGCGACCCGCAAGCGTTGCGCCAGCGCTCATCGGGGCATCAATCCGAATCGAGGTTGAGATTGAGCTGCGAGCGCGACTCGCCCGCCGATTCCTGCAGCGCATGGCGCTTGAATTCGATGTGATCGAGATAGTCGGTGGTGACATCACCCGTGATGTAGACGCCATCGAAGCACGATGCCTCAAAGCTCGTGATGTGCGGTGCGACATCGCGTACCGATTGCTTCATGTCCTCGATGCTCTGGTAGACGAGCTGGTCTGCGCCAATCGATTCCCGGATCTGCTCGTCATCGCGATTAAACGCGATCAGTTCGTCGCGCGTGGGCATGTCAATGCCATACACGTTGGGATAGCGCACCGGCGGCGCAGCCGAGGCGAAAACGACGCGATTGGCCCCGGATTCACGCGCCATCTGCACGATCTGGTTGCTGGTGGTGCCGCGCACGATCGAATCATCGACGATCAGGACATTCTTGCCCTTGAACTCGACGCCGATCGGGTTGAGCTTTTGCCGCACCGACTTCTTCCTTACCGCCTGCCCGGGCATGATGAAGGTGCGGCCGACGTAGCGGTTCTTGATGAAACCCTCGCGGTAGTCGATGTTGAGCTTGCCTGCCAGCTGCATCGCCGCGGGCCTGCTCGAATCGGGGATCGGCATGACGACATCGATATCGCCAATCGAGACTTCGCGCTTGATTTTCTCGGCGAGGTATTCGCCCATGCGCAAGCGCGCCGCGTAGACCGACACGCCATCCATCAGCGAATCCGGGCGGGCGAGGTAGACGTACTCGAAAATGCACGGGTTAAGCGTCGGATTCAAGGCGCACTGCTGCGCAAAGAAATTGCCGTCGACGTCGATGAAGATCGCCTCGCCTGGCGCGACGTCGCGCAAGAGCTCAAAGCCCTGGCCTTCGAGCACCACCGATTCGGAGGCGATCAGGTAGTCAAAGCCATGCTCGGTCTCGGCACGGCCGATGACAAGCGGCCGGATGCCATACGGATCGCGAAAGGCCAGAACGCCAAAGCCTGCGATCTGCGACACCACGGCGTAGGAGCCGCGCACGCGCTGGTGCAGGCCTGCGACGGCCTTGAAGACTGCAGCCGGGTCAAGCGAATAGCCGGCGGTGGCCATCTGCAACTCGTGGGCAAGCACATTGAGCAGCACTTCCGAATCCGATTCGGTATTGATGTGGCGCCGATCGATGCGGTACATCTCGTCTTTGAGCTGCTCCCAGTTGGTCAGGTTGCCGTTGTGGGCAAGCGTGATGCCAAACGGTGCGTTGACGTAAAAGGGCTGGGCCTCCTGGGCATTGCCCGCGGATCCCGCGGTCGGATAGCGGACCTGGGCGATGCCCATCGTGCCTGGCAAATCGCGCATGTTGCGCGTCCTGAACACGTCGCGAACGAGGCCCGCGCCCTTGTACATGTTGAAGGTCTTGCCGATGCCCGTGGCGATGCCTGCCGCATCCTGGCCCCGGTGCTGGAGCAGGAGCAGGCTGTCATAGAGCAGCTGGTTCACCGGCTGGTGGGAGACGACGCCAACGATACCGCACATAAGGAACTTTCTTTTTCGCGAAATCAGAAGTGCACGTGCTCTGCCCAGGACGGCGGCAAGAAGGGCTTGACGCGACGGACCGCTTCCTCTGCGATCGGCGCGGAAATCGAATCACGCCAAAACGGCTGGCGCGGCATCTCGGTCAGGCCGGCCAGAATCACCGCCGTCATGATGATCACGATGCCGCGCGCAAGGCCGAAAAGCCCACCGAGCCCCTTGTCGGCAATGACCAGTCCCGAGGCCTTGATCAGCAGCCCCAGGGCCGCTGACACCAGGGCGCCGAGAATCAGCATGCCAACCAGCAGGACCAAAAAGCCGACGATATAGCGCAGCGTCGCGCCCGAGAGGGCATCGGGCAGCATGCGCGCCATCGACGAGGCGAACTGGCTTGCCACCACGAATGCCGCAATCCAGCTCAACAGCGAGAAGACCTCGCGCACCAGCCCGCGCAAGACACTGATCAGGATCGAGGCCGCAAGAATTGCGACCACGACATAATCGAACAGCGTCACGCGCTTCGCTACAACGACACGACCGAAGCATCAAGCCCCAGGCCATTGACCCGCTCGCGCGCCTTCTCGGCTGCATCATGCGTGGCAAAGGGCCCGACCCGAACGCGCGTGCGCGGACCTTGCGGCGTCGACAGATTCTCGGTGTAGGGCTTAAGCCCCGCCGCCTGCAGCTTGTCGCGCACATCCTTGACTTTCTCGGCGCTCGAAAACGCGCCGACCTGAACGGCGAAGGTCTCGCTGCCACTATTTGTATCCAATGTGGGGGCAAGCGTCTTGCCTTCAAGCGCGGCAAGCGCACGCGGATCATCGCCCTTGGCGGTCACTGGCGCCTGCGGTTTTTGCGCAGCCGCCTTGGCGTCGGTCTTGGCATCGGTCTTGGCTTTCGCGGGCGCGGAGCTCTCGGCAGGCTGGACCTGTGCGGTCTGCGGCGCTGGCGCCGTGCTTGATACCAGGGGTGGCGCTGGCGCGCCAATCGGGCCGGGTGCTGCCGGCGCGCCTGGCACAAGCACACTTTGCGCCGGCGCTGGCGCGACTGCGCCAGGGACTTGGGCGGGCACGCTCGACGGTGACGGGATATTGGGGTTAAACGGCGTCTCCTGGCCCGGGATCTCGACTGCGAGGTCGTCCACACCTGAACGCGGCTCGGAATCGAACACCATCGGCAGAAGCACCACCGCGCCTGCGACCAGCGCGATTGCGCCAATCAGGCGACGGCGCGCCCGGCGTTTTTGCATCTCCAGGGGGTCAAGCGGATCAAGCGGTCGGTCGCCCGCAGGCACTTTTACGCGCCGCGAGCGTCTTGCGCCCGTTGCAGCCTCCGCTTCTACCTGGTCTTGTTTACTCGAGAAAAGACCCATTCAAAGCCCGTCGCAGGCCTATCCGTTCAATGACGTTGCAAAGCGCGCGCAAGCATGACGCCTGCCACCGTGTAAAACGATCCAAACACGACAATTCTATCATTCTCATGCGCGCGCCCAAGCGCTTGTGCCCATCCGTTTTCAACCGACGACGAAAGTGTCGCGGCTTGCTCGCCGGGATCAAGGCCCCGCCGTTGCAGGGCCGCGCGCAAGAACTCGGTATTCGCCGCCCGCGGGCTTGGCAGGGGCACCAGAAACCAGTGGTCGATGCGGCTGCCAAGCGCAGCCACGATGCCATCGATGTCCTTGTCGGCCATGGCACCGAAAACCGCGTAGCTATACGGATAAAAGCCCATCTGGTCGAGATTGGCGGCAAGCGCTGCTGCCGCGTGCGGATTGTGGGCGACGTCATAGATCAGGGTCGGCGTGCCTGCGAGCACCTGGAAGCGCCCGGCCAATTCGACCGTGACCAACCCGGTTCGCACCGCCTGCTGCGAGACCGGCAGCGCTTCGCGCAAAGCCTCGAGCGCGGCCAGCGCCGAGGCGGCATTGAGGAGCTGATTGGCGCCGCGCAGCGCCGGGTACTGCAAGGCATTGCGGCGCACCCCGCGCGCAGCGAAATTCCACTGCGTCTTGTCGCCTGCAAAGTTGAAATCGCGGCCAAGCAGCCACAGGTCTGCACCGCATGCGCTGGCGTGTTCGAGAAGCGATTGCGGCGGCTTCGGGTCGCCACAGATGGCGGGCCTGCCCGGCCGGAAAATGCCGGCTTTCTCGCGGCCGATGGCCTCGCGCGTGTCGCCAAGATAAGCGGCATGGTCGATATCGATCGAGGTCACGACGGCGCAGTTCGCATCGATCAGGTTGACCGTGTCAAGGCGCCCGCCCAGGCCGACTTCGAGGATCACGACATCAAGCTCGCTTAGCGCGAGGAGGTTGAGGATGGCAAGCGTCGTGAATTCGTAATAGGTCAACTCGGTCGCAGGCGCAACACGGCAGCGCGCAGCCTCGACTTTTTCGAATTCGGCGATCAAGGCCGCGTCGCTCGCCTCAACGCCATTGATGCGCGCGCGCTCGTTAAAGGCCAGAAAGTGCGGCTTGATGTAGAGCCCGACACGATAGCCCGCGGCAAGCAGAATGCTCTCGAGCATGGCGCAGGTCGAGCCCTTGCCGTTGGTGCCTGCCACCGTGATCACCGGGACCCTGAATTCGAGCGCAAGCGCGCTTGCCACGCGCCTTGAACGCTCAAGTCCGAGTTCGATGTCCTTGGGGTGGAGCGACTCGATGTATTCGAGCCATTGCGCTAGCGTTGCTCGCGACATGAATCAGGTGGCGGCAGGCAAGTGCCGCGTGGAGGGGGCAAGCCAGCCAGGCTAAACAGCGTCGGCGCCGGTCTCGCCGGTACGGATGCGAATCACCTGCTCGACGGCCGACACGAAGATCTTGCCATCGCCGATCTTGCCGGTGCGCGCGGCCGAGACGATGGCCTCGATGGTGCGCTGGACCGCATCGTCATCGACGATCACTTCGACTTTGACCTTGGGCAGGAAGTCGACGGCATACTCGGCGCCCCGATAAAGTTCGGTGTGCCCCTTCTGGCGGCCAAAGCCCTTGACCTCGGTCACTGTCAGTCCCGTGATACCGACAGCTGCCATGCTTTCGCGAACTTCGTCGAGCTTGAAGGGCTTGATGATCGCTGTGATGCGTTTCATGACCAATTTCCTCATTCTTTGTAGCGATTGGTAATAGGATACCGCCAGTCGCGCCCGAACGCGCGGTGGGTGACGCGAATGCCAACCGGAGCCTGGCGCCGCTTGTATTCGTTAACGCGCAACAGCTGCACGACGCGCTCGACGGTCGCGCGCTCAAAACCTTCGGCCACTACCTCCTCGATGCTCAGGTCTTCCTCCATGTACTGGCGGATGATGGCATCCAGCGTCTCGTAGGGCGGCAGCGAGTCCTGGTCGGTCTGCTCAAAGCGCAATTCCGCCGACGGTGCCCGGGTCAGGATGCGCGAGGGGATCGGATCCCCGATGGCATACGCGTCTGTGCCATTGCGCCAGGCACAGACGCGATACACCAGGGTCTTCAGGATGTCCTTGATGACGGCGAAGCCGCCGGCCATGTCGCCATAAAGCGTGCAGTAGCCGGTGGCCATTTCGCTCTTGTTGCCGGTGGTGAGCACGATGCGGCCGCTCTTGTTCGATAGCGCCATGAGCAGCGTGCCGCGCACGCGCGCCTGGATGTTCTCTTCGGTGGCGTCTTCCGGGAAGCCGGCAAAATGCGGCTTGAGCACCGCCTCGAAGGCATCCACCATCGCGCCGATGGCCATCTCGTCGTAGGCAACGCCGAGCCTTCGCGCCATCTCGGCAGCGTCGGTTAGCGATATGTCAGCCGTATAGCGCGAGGGCATCATCACCGCGCGCACCTTGTCGGCACCGAGCGCATCGACAGCGACAGCAAGCGTCAGCGCCGAATCGACACCCCCGGACAGCCCGATGATGGCGCCCGGAAAGCGGTTCTTGGCCAGATAGTCGCGAACGCCAAGCACCAGCGCACGGTAGACCTGCTCTTCAAGCGGCTTGGGTGCCACGACGCGGCCGGGCCCGGGCGTTCTGCCATCGAAGCTGACGCAGGCGAAATCCTCCTCGAAGCTTTCCATCTGCACGACCAGCTTTCCGGCTTCATCGAGCACGAACGAGCCGCCATCAAAGACCAGCTCGTCCTGACCGCCGACCATGTTGGCATACACCAGCGACAGGCCGGCACGCGTCACGTTCGCGCGCATGACATCGTGGCGCTGGTGCACCTTGTCCATGTGAAAGGGCGAGCCGTTGGGAACCAGGAGGACCTCTGCGCCGGCGCTTTTTGCAGCGTCAGGCGCATAGCGAAACCAGGTGTCCTCGCAGATGTTGATGCCAAACGTGACGCCCTTGACAGTGAACGTGAACGGCCGGTTGTCGAGCGTGAAATAGCGCTGCTCGTCAAACACGTCATAGTTTGGCAAATCGTGCTTGTGATAGGTGCCAGCGACCGCGCCATTTGCAATCAGCGCGACGGCGTTATAGCGCAGCGCACCGATCGCTTCGGGAAATCCGACCAGCACGTGCAACGCTGCCAGGCCAGAAAGACGATCGGCCAGCGCGTCGAGTTCGCGCCTTGCGTCGACGTAAAGCGAAGGCCTGAGCAAGAGGTCCTCGGGTGGATAGCCAACCAGCGAGAGTTCAGGCGTGACCAGAATGTCTGCGCCCTCTTCGCCTGCGCGCCTTGCGGCGTCGAAGATCTTCTGCGCATTGCCTTTGAGATCGCCGACAACGCAATTGATCTGTGCGATGGCAACGACCGGGCCGGCACGGGTGTTCATTGGTCGTCTTCGCGAAGGACAGTCATGCTGCGGGGCCGGTATCGAAGGCTCTTTTGATCAAGGATTATCGCACGCCAGGCGGGGCTCGCTTTTGCCCAGAGCAAAGTGCCGGCGCGGCGACAAGGCGGCCTAGCGCGACTCGCTCTTGAACGGCGTGTGCTCCTCGAGCTCGTCAAGGGCGCGCTCGATGCCCTCGGTTTCGGCTTCAAGGAAGTCGGCGATGGCCTTGGCAAAACGCCTGTCGGTGACCCAGTGCGCGGAATACGTCGGCGTCGGCAAGAGGCCGCGCGCCATCTTGTGCGCCCCTTGGGCGCCGCCCTCGAAGAACTTCAGGCGGTGCGCGATGCAATAGGCGATCGCCTGCGTGTAGCAGACTTCAAAATGCAGCGATGCGATGAATTCGGTCGACCCCCAGTAACGTCCATAGAGCGTGTCTGCGCCCCTGACGTTAAGCGCGGCGGCAACGCGCGCACCGGCGCGCCAGGCAAGGATCATGACCAGGCCCTCGGGCAGCGCTTGTGCAATCCGGCTAAAGCACTTGAGATTCAGGTACGGCGAAGAATAGTGGTTGCGATACGTGTTGGCGTAACACTGGTAGAAGAAGGCCATGTCGTCAGCGCCGATCTCGCGGCCGGTGAGCCAGGTGAACTTCACGCCGGCGTTTTCGACCTTGCGGCTGTCCTGGTTCATCTTGCGCCGCTTGTCGCGCGTGAGGTGCGCAAGGAACGCGTCAAACGATGCGTAGTCGGCATTTTTCCAGTGGTACTGGATGCCCTCGCGGACCATGAAGCCTTCTGCGCGAAGCACCTTGAGGTCATCGGCATCAGGAAAAAGAATGTGCAGTGAAGAGACCCGCGCCTTCTGGCACAAGGCGATGGCAGCGCGCGCGAGCAGGTGCTTGTCGGCTTCGTTTTCGGCCAACAGCCTCGGTCCTGTCACCGGCGTGAACGGCATCGCGCCCAGGAGCTTGGGATAATAGGCAAGGCCGTTGCGCTCGAAGGCGTCAGCCCAGGCATAGTCAAAGACGTATTCGCCGCGCGAATGCCCCTTGAGATAAAGCGGCATCGCAGCCACCACCTGGCCCTCTCGCATCATGACAAGATAGACCGGCTGCCAGCCGGTCTGAACGCTGGCGCAGCCGGTGTCGTGCAAGGCCGATAAAAAGCCGTGGGAGACCAGCGGATGGCCGCGCGCCAGGCGATCCCACACGCGGGCATCGATGCCCGCGAGCGTGTCGCGCACCTCGACTTCGACCGCATCGTCGCTTGCGCCTTGCAAACCCGCCTCGTTGGCCATCGCGTCGACTTCAGTCCGGAAACGCCATGCGCGCACCAAGGGCGCGCCGGCCGAGCCTGAGCGCCTGGTGCGCAACCCGTGACCAGAGGGCAAGGCGCACGAGCGGGACCAGATCGCGCGGAGTTTTCATGAGGGAATTGAGCACCGGTAGGATCGCAGTTGAGCCATCTTCGAGGAGTCCTGCCAGGGCCGCATCAGGAATTCGCGAATCAAGCGGATCAAGCACTACCCGTGCCACTGCGAAGGGCAAATTGCGCTCCTTGGCCACGCGCGCCACGACGTGCGATTCCATGTCGACGGCATTGGCCCCTGAAAGGGCATGCAGGGCACGCTTTTGCGCGCCATCGCGAAGCGGTTCTTCTGACGCGACAAGGGTCGTCGGCTGGGCGCCAGGCAAGGCTGCCACAAGCGCCATCGACCAGGCCAGATCGGGCTCAAGCACGGTCTGGTTGGGGCCGATCAGTTTCGGTGCGACAAGCCATTGCCCCGGTCGATAGTAGCGCCAAAGCGAGCCGGCGGTGCCAAAGCTGATGATGCCAAGCACGGCATTTTCGCCGCGCTGATCGAGCAAGGCGTTAAGCCTCGACTCGAGGATGTGGGCGAACGGCGATGCCACGCTGATCACGCCTGCGCCATGCGCAATGTGCGCTTCCGAACGCATGCCGCATGCGGCGATGACACACGGCGAAAACGGCAGGGAGGATCGATAAGTGGCCAGGGCCGCCAAAATGGCTTACATGCCGTAGCTGACCGCGCGCAGGCCGCCGCGCTTCATGTTGCGATAGCGGGCCAGGGCCCAAAGCGGAAAATAGCGCGCGTAGCCGTGATAGCGCAGGTAGAACACGCCCGGAAAGCCGGTCGCGGTGAAGTGCTTTTCATCCCACAGCCCCGAGGCGTTCTGGCGCTTTAACAGATAGTCGATGCCACGCGTGACCGACGGATGGTCAAGCGCGCCACCAGCCATCAGGCCCAACAGCGCCCATGCCGTTTGCGACGGTGTGCTCGACGACGGTTCATGGCCCTGATAATCGAGCCTGTAACTCTCGCCGCTTTCACCCCAGCCGCCATCCGGGTTCTGGATTGACACCAGCCAGGCCACGGCACGCTGCACCTCGGGTGCATGCGGTGCCATGCCTGCCGCATTGAGCGCACAAAGCGCAGTCCACGTGCCGTAGATGTAGTTCATGCCCCAGCGCCCGTACCAGCTGCCATCGCTTTCCTGCTCGCTCAAGAGGTAAGCCATGGCGCGAGCAGCAGCGGCGCTGCGTTGGGGCGTCTGGCCAAGCTGGATGAGCATCGACACGCAGCGTGCCGAGGCATCGGCGGTCGGCGGATCAAGCAGCGCGCCGTGGTCGGCAAAGGGAATATTGTTCAGGCTGTAGTGCGTGTTGTCGGGCTCGAACGCGCCCCAGCCGCCATTGCTGCTTTGCATGCCGATGACCCACTCGGTCGCGCGCGCGAGCGCTACGCCATAGCGGTCATCGCCAAGCACGTCGCCGGCGCGATCGAGCGCCATGGCCACCACTGCCGTATCGTCGACGTCCGGATAATGCGGATTGGCGTACTGGAAGGCCCAGCCGCCGGGCGGCACGCGCGGCCTGCGATCGGCCCAATCGCCGCGCACATTGAGAATTTGCAGGGGGCGCAGCCATTCGATGCCATGCAGCGCGGCATCAACGCTGTGCTTGTCGCCAACCTCGAAGAGGGCGAGCGACGCCAGTGCCGTGTCCCACACCGGCGAGACGCAGGGCTGGCAGTAGGCCTCGTCGCGCCCGATGATCAGCAGCTTGTCGATGGCGCGGCGCGCGCGCAGGACATCGGGACGGTCACGTGCCACACCTAGGGCATCGAACATTTCAACCGCATTGACCATCGCCGGAAAAATCGCGCCCAGGCCATGTTCGTCGTTGAGCCTCTCGGTGACGAAGTCGACGGCGCGGCGCGTGGCGAGATTGCGCAATGCACGCGGCACGAGCGGCTCGGCTACGCGCAAGCCGGCATCCACCGTGCGAAAGAAGGCAAACCAGCGCCAGGTCTGGTGGCGCGCCTTGGGCAGCATCCCGGTTTTTTCGGGCGGCGCAATGAAAAGCTCGGTGATGTCGACGCCGCGCGGATTGCGCGCGCGCGGCTTGAGCGCTCGCAAGACCAGAAGCGGCACGATCACGGTGCGCGCCCAATACGAGATCTTGGTCAGATGAAACGGCGAAAAGCGCGGCAGGAGCATGATCTCCACCGGCATCACCGGCACCGCGCGCCAGGGCATGATGCCGTAGAGCGCAAGCAAAATACGCGTGAAGACGTTGACCGACGCAGCCCCGCCATGTGCGCGAATGACCGCGCGGGCCCGCTTCATGTGCGGCGCATCGATGTCCTCGCCAATCATCTTCAGGGCAAAGTAGGTCTTGACGCTTGCCGACAGGTCAAAGCGGCCGTCGTGATAAAGCGGCCAGCCGCCGTCCGGACACTGCAGGCGGCGCAGATAACGGCCAAGACGGGCTTCAAGGGCGGCATCGGTGGTCTCGCCCAGATAGTGCGTCATCAGCACGTATTCGGCGGGGATGGTGGTATCGGCCTCGAGTTCGTAGACCCAGTGACCGTCGTCTTGCTGCTCGCGCAAAAGCGCCGCTGCGGCGTTGTCGACGGCGTTCTCGACCCGGCCGCTATCGCGGGTGGCGTCAGGTACCGCATCGAGCAGGTTGATAAAGACAGAATCGTTCATGTCGTTGCTATGCGCAGCGCCGCTACAGCACCGCGTAGGTCAAGATTGCCCGGGCGAGCCTGAGCTTGGATACACGAACCCGTTCACGCGGGGGTGCAAATCCCTTGGCGAACATGCGGCGCAGAAGATCCTGGTACGCCGCAGCCATCAGCCTTGGCGCGCGCACGGCGCGCCTTTTGCAACCGTCCATGAGGCGGTCAGCCGTTACAAAGTGATCACGGCTGCGCCTTGCCACGGCTTCCAGGGCCAAGGCCAAGGCGGGGTCGGCAACGGCAGCTGCCACGTCCCTGGCATCTACCCCCGCTTGCTCAAGTTCTTCTTTTGGCAGGTAAAGTCTTCCTATTAATCCATCTTCGTCGACATCGCGCACAATATTGGTCAATTGCAGCGCACGCCCCAGGTGGTATGCAAGCGCCACGCCAGAATCGTGCGCAAGGCCGAAAACACGCACCGAAAGCCTGCCTACCGCGCTTGCCACCCGGTCACAATAGAGGTCAAGCGTGGCCCAGTCCGGCGCCACGATATCCCCCTCAACGTCCATCTGCATACCGTCGATGACATCCATGAAATCCTTACGCAACAAACCGAAATTCCTGATCTGCCTGGCCAGGGCGACAAGCTCGCGAGGCGGCGTATCGCCATAGCAGGCGTCGATGGCAGCGCGCCATTGATCGAGCTTTTGGCGCCGTATCTCGCGGGATTCCCCGCCATCGGCTACGTCGTCGACTTTTCTGCAAAACGCATAGATCTCGTACATGGCCTCCCGTTCTTTGGGGGGCAGAATGCGCATCGCGGCGTAAAATGAACTGCCAGACGCTGCTGTTGCGCTGGAGGGTGGGTTGAGTGTCGTGGGCGTTGTGGCGTTCACTCGGCTATACGCATGGCAACTCCAGCTATCCGGGATACAGGCCCCCATGCCGTTCGTCCTGCCCCTGTCAGAAAGTAGAAGTATATCAATCCGGGCGGATTTAGCCTTGGCGGCACGCTTTCGCGTTCGCTTTCGCGTTGCTACGCACGCACGCCTTGTGCCCCCATCAGGCGCGAGGCGAGTGCGGCAAGCCTTGGGATCAGCGTTGGCCGCAACAGGCGCAAGTCGTAGCCCGCCATGCGCCGGCGATTCTCCTCGAGGCACAAGACGAGCATGTCGCGCGGCTTGAGGTCGGCACCGATCGCACTCGATCCGCTTAACGTGAAGTTGGCGTCGTCAACACCCTTCGAGTCGAGCCCGCGCGCAATGCCGATGCGCTCCCAGATCAGAAAGCAGAAAACAGCGGCCACGCGCAGATAGAACTTCAGGCGCTTGAAAAGCGGCAGGTTGCGCCGGTACCAGGCGGCCCAATTGACAAAAAACAGGATGTGCCGCGCCTCTTCCTGGATCACGGGCTCGAAAGTCTCGACCAGCTCGGGCGGAAAATAACCCGAGCGCCTTGCGATCTCGAAGAGCCCGAAGGCAAAGAAACTGTCGATGCACTCGCTATAGCCCGTGACGAGCCAGCCCCATTCGATGTCTTTCGGTGCCGGATAGGGCGGCTCTTTTTCGAGCGCAATGCCATAGGCTTCAACCAGCCTGGAGAGCACGGCCTTGTGGCGCGCCTCTTCGCTGCCGTCCATCTCGAGCGCGGCGCGAAGCGCCGGAATGCGCTCGCGTGCGGCGAACGCCGCGACCCTCGCCGATGCCCGGCCTTCGGTTTGCACCGCCATATCCCAGATCGGCAGCGAAGTCACGCGCGCGCGAGCGTCGGGCTCGAGCTTGGGCCAGTTGATCACCGCCGGACGGTAGGGGTTGTGCGTTTCAAGCAACATGCGGCAGAACATGCCCATGTGCCGCGCCGAGCCGATCGGCGCGGGACTGGGGTCGGGGTCGACCCAGTTGCGCATGGCAAAATCGGCGTGCTCAACCAGCAATGCTTCGGTCATGAGTTTGGACCTGCTCGTATGCAATGCGCCATTTTACCTGTCCGAGGCGCGATGCGATTGCGACGTCCCGAAATACGGGCCGGTGCGGGCGTCATGGCACACTACGTGCACAACAGCGACCGCCCAAGGCCTGGCCTTCCCTGATTCGACACGATGACCGTCTTTCTTGCCTCGTTCTGTCTTTGCATCTGGCTTTACCTGACCTTCCTGCGCTCCGGATTCTGGCGTTTCAAGGATGATGCGGGCAATGCGCCCATCGCCGAGCAAGAGGCAAGCTGGCCCAGGATCGTTGCCATCGTGCCGGCCCGAAACGAGGCGGCGCATATCGGCGGCTGCGTCAGGTCGCTTCTGAGCCAGCGCTATGGCGGCGAATTCAGCGTGGTCGTGATCGATGATGCAAGCAGCGATGCCACGGCGAGCATGGCCCGCGGCGTCGCCAAGGAATTGCAGTGCGAGTCACGCCTTGAAGTGATTCGTGCGCGTGCATTGCCTCCTGGCTGGACCGGCAAGGTGTGGGCGCAAGCCGAAGGCGTCGAGCATGTCCGCGCTGAAAGCGCCACGCGCGCTTTAGCGCCCGAGTTCCTGTGGTTTACCGATGCCGATATCGTGCATCGGCCAGGCGTGCTGCAGGGCCTTGTTGCGCATTCGCGCGCCGACCGGCTGGTGCTCAACTCGCACATGGTGCATCTGCGCTGCACCTCGTTTGCCGAGCGCAGCCTGATCCCGGCCTTCGTCTTCTTTTTTGCCATGCTCTACCCGTTTGGCGCGGTCAACAATCCCAGGCGGCGCATCGCCGCGGCCGCGGGCGGCTCGATGCTGGTTCAGCGCCTTGCGCTGGAGCAGGCCGGCGGGCTGGCCAGTATCCGCGGCGCATTGATCGACGACTGCGCCCTCTCCGCCGTGCTCAAGCAGCAAGGCCCGATTCGCCTGGCGCTTGGCCACGCCAGTTTTTCGATTCGCGCCTATCCCGAGTTTCGCGATATCTGGATGATGGTCGCGCGCACCGCATATACCCAGCTTGGCTATTCGCCCCTGGTGCTGCTTGGCACGGTCATCGGCCTTTTTCTCACCTATATCGTGCCGCCGGTGATGGCGTTGACCGCACACGGCCTGGCTGCGCTGATTGCCGGCTGCGCCTGGCTCTTGATGGCGGTGTGTTTCGCACCGATTTGCCGCTATTACCGGCGCTTTCCCGGCTGGGGGGTGGCGCTTCCGGTGATCGCCACCTTCTATCTCGCTGCAACGCTTGGCTCGGCATGGAATTTTGCCCGCGGCCGCGGCGGGCAATGGAAGGATCGCCACCAGGCCAATGCCGCCGCAGCGGTGAACGCCGAGGCGCTTGACGAAATTCAGCCGAGATAGCCGGCGTGATCGAACCAGTCGAGCGCAGCTTCCAGTGCAAAGGCATAAGGCAGCGGTGCATAGCCGAGTTCGCGCTCGGCCTTGGCCGATGAGAAAAACATCCTGTTGGCCGACATCTTGAGCGCATCGCGGGTGATGAAGGGTTCCCGGTTGGTGATGTGGGCTAAGGCTTCGGCCAGAAGCGCCACCGGGTAGAGCGGGGCCCTTGGCAGTCGCACTTGCGGCGCAGGTCGGCCAACGCGGCGC
>CAJCIC010000059.1 GCA_903970185.1 Gammaproteobacteria bacterium | reverse complement strand
CGGATCGCGCAGCGCGGCGAGCATCCTTTGCGCCAGTTCGTGGGCGCCCGCCTTGGGCCGCATGCGCGCGCTCACCACCATGAACTCGTCACCGCCGATGCGCATGACGTCATCGCCCGGCTCAATGCAGCTGCGCAGCGTCCTTGCAACTTCAATCAGAAGCAGATCGCCAATGCGATGGCCGAGCGTGTCGTTGACGTTCTTGAACTGGTCAAGATCGAGGAACAGCACCGCGACGCCGCCCATCTGCCGGCGTGCCCGATCGATCTGGCGCCGCATCACAGGCTCGATCGCACTGCGATTCAAAAGCTTGGTGAGCGAATCGAGGCCCGGATCCTCGACCGTCTTCGAGGCCAGATCCTTGACCTGCGAGACGTCTTCGACGAGCACGTAAATCGACGACACCTTGCCCTCGTTGTCGCGCAGGATCGCAAGCTGCCACTCCGAGGGAAACGGCCGCCCGTCGCGGGCGCGCGCCTTGGCCAGAAAACGCCGCGTGCCACCGTCCTCGGCAAACGAGCCGTCGTCTTGCTGCAAGAACTCGGACATGCCCTCTTCGGAGAGCAAATTGAGGTGCGCAAGCGGCTGCACCAGGACTTCGTCACGCTGCCAGCCAAAGAGGTGCTCGGCGCGCGTTGACCAGCGCGTGACGAACAGCTCGTCGTTGAGCGTGAACGACGCAAGCGAGGTGTGCTCAAGCTGCGTCGAGAGCAGGATGTTGGCCTGGCGCAGGGCCATGTCCTGACGTTTTCTGGCGCCGACGTCGGTGAAGACCAGGTAGACGCCGGAGACGCCGTCTGACGCATTGCTTGCGGCAATCGCCTTCAGGTTGACCCAGCGCCTGCCGCCATCGGGGAATTTCAGTTCGCGCTCGAGCTGGCCATCCTCGCCGGTCAAAGCGCGTGCCAGCAGGACTTCGAGCAGGCGGAAATCGTCGGGCGAGAAAAACGTGGCGAGCTGGCGCCCGCCGACCGACTTGGCCTCGACGCCAAACCAGTGGGCAAAGATGGCGTTGCAAAATGCCGTCTCGCCATTGGGCGCGACCAGAATCAGGGGCGTCTCGAGCACATCGATCGTGGGCGCAAGGGCCTCGCGCGCGGCTGCCGCGAGTGCCTCGCCATCGACGGGCGCCGGGCTTGCCTTGACGACGTTGCCAAGCGCAGCAGGCGCAGGGGTAAAGGCGAGAAGCACGCCCCGTCCCAGCGGCAAGGTGACAGCGCGCATCTCGATGCTGCTTGCCGCCGAGGTTCCCTTGGCCACGGTGTGGGCGATGTCGATGGCCAGGTGCTCGCCTTCGATGACACGCTCGAGATAGGGCTTGAGCACTTCGAAATTGGCGGTGCCAAGGATCACGCCGAGCTTCGCGCCCGCGCCGTCGCCAATCGACTGCGGCAGGCGCGCAGCGAGCGAGGCGCTGCCGCGCACGATGTTAAAGCGGTGATCGATAAGACACACCGGCGCATCGATCCAGATCGACAACAGGCTCAGCGACTGCGACCACTGGGCTGCCGTCAGGGGTGCGCCATCGGCCGTATCGGGCACGATCGCATCGCCCTTGATGCGCCTGACCGCATGGATATGCGCAATCTTTTGCAAGAGCGCGGGCGCGTTGGCTGACGGCATCGGCGTCACGATCAAGTCTTCGGCGTAAGTGGACAAAGGGTCTTTGCGAAACCGACAGCCAGCCGGTCACGATCGGCGATCGCGACGGGGCTGGCAGCATTGTTTCGGCAGGAAAGCTTACTCTGGCTCTTTTACGCTTTAAATGCAATGCCTTAAGGCCGCCTTTTCAGCCGATCTTGCGATCTTGTGACGGCTCTGCGCGGACGATTTCAGGAATCGTCGCCCGCTAAGCAGGCTTCGGGCAAGCGCGCTACCATCCTGTCTCGCGCCGCCGTCCTCGCGCAGCTTCCCTTGGCCACATCCATGAGTCCCTTTTCGATCACCCTTAACGGCGTCAAGACGGAATTTTCGCTCGAGCCGCGCACCTTGCTTGTCGAGGCGCTCAGAAGAGCCAACCTGACCGGCACGCACGTTGGCTGCGACACCAGCCAGTGCGGCGCGTGCACGGTCCTAATCGATGGCGAGGCGATCAAGAGCTGCACTGTCCTTGCCGTGCAGGCAGAAGGACACGAAGTGACGACCATCGAGGGCCTCGCGCGCGGCAAGACACTGCACCCGATCCAGGCGGCCTTCATCGAAAAGCATGGCCTGCAGTGCGGTTTTTGCACGCCGGGCATGATCATGACCGCGGCCTGCCTTCTGAAAACCACGCCCAATCCCACCGAGGCCGAGATTTTTCAGGCGCTCGAGGGCAATATCTGTCGCTGTACCGGCTATGTCAATATCGTCGCCGCCGTGGCCGATGCGGCGCTGCGCCTGGCCAGCGAGGAGGGCCCAAAATGAGCCCGTTATCAGAGGACGCGCCAGGCGCGATCGGCCGCTTTGGCAGCGGCCAGGCGGTGAGGCGCATCGAAGATCCCCTCTTGGTCTCAGGCCAGGGCGTCTATGCCGATGACGCCAAGCTGGCGAACCAGGCCTTCGCCGTATTCCTGCGCTCGCCTTATGCCCACGCCGAGATCGTCTCGATCGATCTGAAAGCGGCGCTGGCCATGCCGGGAGTGATTGCCGTATTCACCGGCGCCGATCTCGCCGCAATCGGTGCCAAGCCGATCCCGACCGCCCCCTTCAAGCGGCCCGATGGCGCGCCACTGTCGTCGCCACCGCGCCATGCGCTGGCCATCGGGCGCGTGCGCTTCGTTGGCGAAGCCGTGGCGATCCTGATTGCCGAATCGCTCGATCAGGCGCGCGATGCCATCAATGCGATCGAAGTCGAATACGGCGAACTCGAGCCCGTCACCGATCTTTTGCGCGCGGCCGGGGAAGATGCGCCCCTGGTGTGGCCAAGCGCGGGCGATAACATCTGCGCGGCCATGAGCCATGGCGATGCCGCGGCTGCGAGCGCGGCATTTGCGAAAGCGGCGCACACCGTCAAGCTGCATCTCGTCAATCAGCGCCTCGCGCCAGCGCCGATGGAGCCGCGCGCGGCGTTAACCGAATTCGATGCCGCCAGCGGCCGCATCACGATGCGCCTGTCAACGCAGATGCCCACCGCCGCGCGTGGCGGGGTGACCGCCGCGCTCAACCTGGAAACCGAGAGCGTGCGCGTCGTGGTTGGCGACGTCGGTGGTGGCTTCGGCATGAAAACCGGCGTCTATCCGGAAGAAATCGCGCTCGCCTTTGCCACGCAGAAACTCGCCCGGCCCCTGAAGTGGGCCGCCGAGCGCAGCGAAGAATTCCTCGCCGCAACGCATGGCCGCGATATCGTCACCGATGCCGAGCTGGCGTTAGATGAGAACGGCAAGGTCCTCGCCTTGCGCACGCGCTCCTTGGCCAATGTCGGCGCCTATCCGCTTGGCGCAGGCGTTGCCATCCAGCTCTTGATCGGCCCGTGGGTGTCAACCAGTGTCTATGACATCGGCACGATCGATCTTAATATCACCGCCTATCTGACCAACACCGCGCCCACCGGCGCCTATCGCGGTGCCGGCCGCCCCGAGGCGATCTATATCATCGAGCGCTTGATGGATGCCGCAGCACGCAAGATGGCGATCGATCCGGCCGAGTTGCGCCGGCGCAACCTGATTGCTCCTGCGCAGATGCCCTACAAGAACGCCATGGGCCAGACCTATGACAGTGGCAACTTTGGCGCCATGCTCGAGCAGGGCTTGAAGCTTGCCGATTGGGCCGGCTTTGCCGCGCGCTATGCGGCCTCGAAAATCCAGGGCAAGCTGCGCGGCCGCGGCATTGTCACGTTTCTCGAGTGGACCGGCGGCAACGCCTTCGAGGAACGCGTCACGATCACGGTGACAGCCGATGGCATGATCGAAATCGTTTCGGCGACGCAAGCCATGGGCCAGGGCATCGCGACCAGCTATGCCCAGCTTGCCGTTGACGTCTTCAAGGTGCCGATCGAGCGCATTCGCATCATCCAGGGCGATACCGATCGCGCCAACGGCTTTGGCAGTGCCGGCTCGCGCTCGCTTTTTACCGGCGGCTCGGCGATCAAGGTCGCAGCCGAGCGCGTCGTCGAGGACGGCAAGGCACTGGCTGCCGAGGAACTCGAGGCGCCGGTTGCCGACATCGAATATCGCGACGGCGTCTATGCCGTTGCCGGCACCGATCACCGCGTCGACCTGTTTGCACTCGCGGCGAAACAGAAAGGCGCGAACATCTTTGTTGACTCGACAACCGCGGTGGCCGGGCCGAGCTGGCCCAATGGCTGCCATATCTGCGAAGTCGAGATCGATCCGGACACGGGCGAAGTCGCCATCGTCAGCTATGACTCGGTCAACGATGTCGGGCGCGTCGTCAACCCGATGATCGTGAGGGGCCAGATCGAAGGCGGAGCGGTGCAGGGCATTGGCCAGGCGCTTTGCGAACAGATGGTCTATGACGACGCCTCAGGACAGTTGCTCACGGCCAGTTTTCTCGACTACGCGATGCCGCGCGCCGATCTTGCCATGCGCTTCAAGACCGTCCTTGACCAGTCGGTGCCGTGCCTGACCAATGGTCTTGGCGTGAAGGGCGTGGGCGAGCTTGGCACAATTGGCGCGACCCCTGCGGTCGTGATCGCAGTCATCGATGCCCTGTCGCGCGAGGGCATTGGCGATGCCGTGTATGACCTGCAGATGCCGCTGACCTCCGAGCGCGTGTGGCAAGTGCTCGAAAATCACAGAGCCGCATCCTGATCACACATCGAGCTCGTACTGGCGTTCGCGCTCGCGACGGTGCTCCTGTTCGAGCTCGAGCCTGCGCTGGCGCCAGAAATGGGGTGTTCCGTCGCTGCGCGCGCCGCGCGGCACGGTGCTTGCCGTCACAGTGAGCCCGGACAGCGAAGGGGCGATGTGGCGCGGCTTGCCGTAGGCCAAGGACGAGCGTTCCTGCTGGTGGCCCATGGCCTGCGCAATGGCCGCGCGCGACAGGCCGCGCCGGTCGCAGTCGCCCCGAAACGCGTAGCGAAAATAATACGGCGTGGCTCCTGCAGACAGTTTCGAGCGTGGATTTTTTCGCAGCGCATGCATGCGCTTCAAGAGCCTCGCGTAGGACATGGCGACCGTCATCGACGCGCCCGCATGCCCTCCCCTGGCCCGCACAACGTCGGCGGCAAGCTGGCCGCACAGCGAGTCGTCAAGCGCCGTATCAAGCGTCAGTGAGCGCAGCGTCTGGCCGCAGCCCGCGCGGCACTTGACGCCTTTGATTTCGATGACAAGCGTGACTGTGATCTCACCGCTCGCGCTGCGGCGCACGCTGGCGATGGTGCACTTGACACCTTGGGCCAGTTCCGCCGGACGGCAACCGCTCACGGCGAGCACAAGAAATGGCGCGCGATGGGCGGGCTCGATCAGTGCGATCGCGGCCTCGCGCCAGTTGGCTGCGAGCTTGCGTTGCAAGGCGGCGGCGCGGCGCGGTTTTGTGCGCATGGCCTTTGGCGGAGGACGCAAGCCAGCGAGCATGTCCATCACATCGGCCGTGGCGTTGGTGAGGGTGGCGCTGCACACCGGAGCGCGCTCTGCCGCAAAAAGCGATTCGAGCGTCTCTGCGGCACTCCACCTGAGCGCGGCAACCTCGTAGCGCCAGCGCGAAAGACGGGTATAGGTCATGAGGTAGTCGCCCTGACTCATTCGCGCTGCGGCGGCCAGAGCCTCGACGCGCCGCACGATCTGGCGATAGCGTTTGCACGTCGCCTCCGATGGCCGCTCGCCGGGCTCCATGCGCGCAGGATTGTCGCGATAGCGGGCAAGCCAGGCGCGCGCCTCGTTGACGATGGCAAATCGGGCTTCGGCGTCGATGGCATGCATCGCCCCAACGCTAGCCTGCCTGGCGCTTGTCGCGCCGGCGACGTGCGCAAAATGCCAACGAGCTGCGCCTGGCTACATAGGCGGTGAAACCGGCGCCATGGGCAGTTTGAGCAGGGCCATCAGCGCGCGCGCATCGCGTGGCGCCATGACCTTCGCGTCGTTGTCGAAATAGCAGAAGACTTCGCGCGATGCCGGCGGTGCCGCACC
>CAJCIC010000058.1 GCA_903970185.1 Gammaproteobacteria bacterium | reverse complement strand
AGGCCGGGTTGCGCGTCGAGCTTGACGTCCGTGACAACACCGGCACGCGGCGCACGGTCGCGGTCAAGGTCCTAAGCGAGGACACGCCGGCACGCTACCGCCAGTGGGTCGAGACCAACCGCAAGTGGGTGCACGAGCAATCGCAAGGCCAAATCGGCTATTTGCACCTTCCTGACATGATGTCTGCGGGCTTTGCCGAATTCCACCGTTACTTCATCAACGAATGCGACCGCAATGCGCTCATCATCGATGTGCGCTACAACCGCGGTGGCCATGTGTCACAGCTCCTGCTCGAAAAGATCGCGAGGCGCCGCATTGCCTACGACTGGCCGCGATGGTCAAGCCCTGTGCCCTATCCGGCAGAATCGCCAGCCGGGCCGCTGGTTGCCCTGACCAACGAGCACGCCGGCTCCGACGGCGATATTTTTTCTCACTGCTTCAAGCTGATGGGACTTGGCCCGCTGGTTGGCAAACGCACCTGGGGCGGGGTGATTGGCATCCACCCGCGCCACGCCTTGATCGACGGCAGCGAGACGACGCAACCCGAATTTTCGTTCTGGTTCGAAGATGTCGGCTGGGGTGTGGAAAATTTCGGCACGGCGCCCGATATCGATGTCGACAACCTGCCGCAAGATGCCGCGGCCGGGCGCGATCGGCAGCTCGAGACAGCGCTACAGGTGGCGCGCGAGCAGGTCGCACAAAAGCGCAAGCCACTGCCTGATTTTGGCGCACGACCGAATCTCGCGAGGCCCAGACTGCCGCCAAGAAGCGGCTAATTCGAGCGGCGCAAGCGTCTCGTGAGGAAGGCGGCGATGGCCGATCGACCCGAGCTTTGCGGCATCGCCGCAAGCGCCACGCCATCCCCTTTGGCGCGATCGCTGGCGAAAAGCGGCTCGACTTTGGGCCTTGCAGCGACACGAAACGCGACGGCCAGCGCGATGATGCCAAACACGACGCTGCCTGCGGTTTGCGCCGACATCACGCCGATCGGCCCGTAGCGCACACCGATCAGGACAAATGGAATGGTGCCAAGCGTCGCCCGACCCCAGTTGAATGCGGTGGCGAGAAACGGCTGGCTCAGATTGTTAAAGGATGTGTTGGCAACGAACAGGCAGCCCGCGAAGAAGAATCCGCCAGCGAGGTAGCGACAGAAAAACCGCAGCAGGATTTCGGTTTCGCCATGGGCCTGAAACAGCCTGACCAGTGCGCCCTGGCCAAGCGCGAGCATGATCCACGCCGCGCCCACCGTGAGGGTCACGAAAAGCAGGCTTGCACGCAGCGTCTTTACGACGCGCTCGGGCTTTTGCGCGCCGTAGTTTTGCGCGACGATCGGCCCGACTGCACCGGTGAGCGCGAAAATCAGCCCGAAGGCGACCGGACTGATGCGATCGATGGTGAGCTGTCCCGCGACAGCCAGCGGGCCGAAGCGGGCCATGGCGTGGGTGACGAAGGCCTGGCCAAATGGCGTTGCAAGATTGGTCAGTACCGCCGAGAAGGCAATCGGCAGCACCGGCCGGATGTCCGCCAGCCAGCGCACCGACGCCACCGGCGCGATCAGATGGTGCGCTTGCGTGATGCCACGCCACGCGGCGTATGCGAGCAGCGCGCGCGAGAGGTCCATCGACAGCGCAGCGCCGGTGAGACCGAGATGAAAGTAGAAAATCAGAATCGGATCGAGCACGGTCGTAGCCCCGGCTGCGATCAGGGTGACGTTCATCGCGCGCCTGGCATCGCCTACCGAGCGCAGCAGGGCCGTGCCGACCATGCCCAGGGCAAGCAGCGGAATCGAGAGCGCCGTATTGCGCAGAAACCCGCCGGCAAGTTCCCGTGCCTGCCCTTGTGCTCCAAGCAGCCCTGCAAGTTGAGGTGCAAACAGCGCCGAGGCGAGGGCCATTGCTATGGTCGCGAGCCCGACCCAGGCGAGGCTCGCGCTTGCGATGCGTTCTGCGCGCTCGCGCTTTTGCGCGCCGATGTTGCGCGCGACCACTGCGCTCACGCCGATGGTCAAGCCGATCATCACCGAGATATAGAAAAAGCCGATGCCGCCGGCAAAGCCGATGGCAGCGGTGATTTGCGGGTCGTTGAGATAGGAGATGTAGACGAGGTTGATCAGGTCAACCCCGAAGATCGCGATCAGGCCGATCGCGCCGGCACCGGCCATGACGACGACGTGGCGCAACAGCGAGCCGGTGACAAAGCGCGGCGCGACGTCTTCTGGATCCGACCCTGTCTCTAGCGTTTGCATGCACCCCAACGGTCAAGAGGGGAGCGCGCGTCCTTCTGACTCCCCGCCTTGGCCATTGTAGGGGCGAAGCGTCCTCGCACCCGCCTTAGGCATCAAGATCGCCAAAATGGAAGGTGAAGACTTCATTTACGACTGGATTTTTCTCGGTCTCGAGGGCGGCCTTGGTAATTTTCGGACAGTGCCTGGCCATCCACGGCCGCTTGGGTGTGAAGCGCGACATCATTGCTGCGTAGACGTCCAGGGCGGTCATGGTGTCGCCAAGGAGAAACGCCGTCCCGGCCAATTCAGCTTCCATCAGCTGCCAGGCGCTTTGCGCACGCGCGATGGCGCCGGCCTGCAAGGCCTCCTGCGCTGCCGCATCGGCAATCCAGCGCGCCGGGAAATCCTTGATGCCGATCGGCGTATAGATATTCACGCTCATGTAGACAAGCCAGCGGTAGAAGAGGGCACGCGCGCTATCGGCCGCCGGAAGCAGCGTCGAGCCGGGGAAGCGCTGCACCAGCCAGGCAATCATGGCGGCGCTTTCGGTCATCACGGTGCCATCGGGGAGCACCAGCGTTGGCACCTGGCGTTGCGCTGAAACGGTGGCAAAATTCGACCAGGCGGCTTCGTCTTCCCAGTCCCAGCGCGTGCACGCGACCTCCTCGCCGTAAAGGCGAAGCAGGGCTTCGATCGCAGCCGAGCCGCAGCCGTTGCAGCCGTAGAGGGTCAGCATGGAAGTCTCCTTCTCTTAAGCGCATGCCCGCTCGGCCTCAACCAGGCATTACAGGGGTCGGACGTGCCAACCCTTCGCGCCGTTGTAAAAAAAGTGGACATCATCACCTTGTGCACGCAAGTGAGGCTGCTGTGCAAAGCGCCGACGCAGCAACTGGCGAACCCGCTTGTTTTCGGGCCTTTCTTGTAAAACTGTAACCGACTTTGTCCGCCTTCTCGCGGCACCCGCTGTCCTTGAACCTTTGCCTCGCAATACGCCGAGACGAGACGTTACAGCCGGTTACCCGCTTGCCGATTAAGCTTTCCTCACCGCTTGCAAACCCTTGCCGGTGCGTGAAAAACCTCAACGGGAGATTCCATGAACAAGACTTTGATCGCAGTTCTTCTTGCCGCAGCCGTCGTCACCCCGGCATTTGCCCAGGTCAACAACCTCAACGACGTGCAGCGCGACGACAACCAGCAAAACCGCATCGAGCAGGGGCTTCAGTCAGGCAGCCTGTCGACCAAGGAAGCCTCGCAGCTCGAAGCCGGCCAGCAGCACATCGACCGCATGGAATCGAATGCAGACCGCAATGGCAGCATCTCGCCTGCCGAGCAGGCGCGAATCAACGCTGCGCAAAACCGCCAGAGTGCAGCAATTTATGCCGACAAGCACAATGCCGTGACCGGAAACCCGACGTCGGCCTCGTCGCAGCGCATGCAGGCCGACGTGCAGCGCAACGCCAACCAGCAGGCGCGCATCGAGCAGGGCCTAAAGTCCGGGCAATTGACCAACCGCGAAGCCGGCTCGCTTGAGCGCGGACAGGCGCATGTCGATGGCCGTGAAGCGGCAGCAGGTGCAAATGGCCGCGTCGGCGCCGCAGCCCAAGCGCGCATTCAGACTGCGGAAAATCGCCAAAGCGGGCGCATCTATAACCAGAAACACAATGGCGTGGTCAGATAATTCACATTGAAATCAATGGATTATATATCTCTTTTCATGCAAATTCTCGAATACGCGCTGCTCCGCACGGGCGTCTTTGATGCGGCGAAGCCGGGCCGAGCGTGGACTTTGGGGTTGCGCAGCCAGGCCTCACGCAACGCCTAGGCCGCTGCCAGTTTCGCCCCGACAGGGGCCGTGCAGTTGCCCGCTGCATCGGTAGTCCAAAGCGACACGCACGGGATCTTGGCGGGATCACAGCGACTCGCAAAGCGCTGCGCGATCTCGGTGATTTCGCGCAAAAGCGCCGCATCAAGGGTGGTGGGCACAAGGCCCAGGCTGCGCAGTCCGAGATTGGCAACGGTCAATTCGTTGGTATCGGCTTCGTTGCGCGGATTCTTGACATGCCGGATTTCAGCGCCGGTCATGGTCGAGATCATCGTCGCCAGATCAACGACGCGATGCGTCTCGGTCATCTGATTGAAGATGGCAACCCGGCTGTGTCGCTTTGGCGGGTTTGAGACGGCGAGTTCGATGCAGCGCACCGAATCCTGCAAATGGATGAACGCCCTCGTCTGGCCGCCTGATCCGTGCACGGTCAGCGGGTGGCCGACGGCCGCCTGGACCAGAAAGCGGTTGAGTACCGTACCGTAGTCGCCGTCATAGTCAAAGCGGTTGATGAGGCGATCGTCCAGCGTTGTCTCTGCCGTCTGGGTGCCCCAGACGATGCCTTGATGCAAGTCGGTGATGCGCAGGCCATCGTTCTTCGCGTAATAGGCAAAGAGCAGCTGGTCCTGCGATTTTGTCATGTGGTAGATGCTGCCCGGATTGGTCGGATAGAGAATCTCGGTCTTGACCGACGCGCCGCTGTCGTCGGTCAAGGTCGCTGACAGATAGCCCTCGGGAATCGTCAGGCCCGGCGTCTTGTAGCCATACACCCCCATCGTGCCCAGGTGCACGATGTGCACATCAAGTCCCGACTCGACCACCGCGGCAAGGACGTTGTTGGTGGCGTTGATGTTGTTATCGACCGTATAGCGCTTGTGGCGGCTGCTCTTCATGGAGTAGGGCGCAGAGCGCTGCTCGGCAAAATGCACCAGCGCGGCCGGGACCTCTTCGAGGATCAGGTCAAGCAGGCCGTCGTAGTCCTGGGCGATATCAAGGTGAACAAAGCGGATGGACTTGCCCGTGACGCTGTGCCAGGCCGAAAGCCGCTCCGGGATCTCGGCAATCGGCGTGAGACTTTCGCAGCCGAGCTCCTTGTCGATGGCGCGTCTTGACAGATTGTCGGCGATCGTCACGTCGTGGCCGCGTGCGGACAGCCGTAGCGCAGTCGGCCAGCCACAGAACCCATCTCCGCCGAGCACTAGAATCTTCACTCCCACTCCTTTTTTGGCCTGGCGCGGGCGTCACACATCACGCCGCCGGAATTTCGCGCAGGCTAGCACGGCCCCATCCCGCGAATTCGGCCGGCGGAAGCTGTGGAAACATATTGTTACACGCACGCGACACGTGTTTCTGCTTTTTGCCGCAAGAAAGCGGCAGGACTAGAGGGGTTTCATGTCCTGCAGGAGCGTTGGCAGCATTTCGGCGACGGTCGGATGGATGCCCATCATGGTCTTGAGCGTCAGGTACGGTGCCCTGGCTGCCATCGCCATCATGACGACATGGATCACCTCATCGGCTTCGATGCCCAGAAAAGACGCGCCAAGAATCTGTTGAGTTGCCGCGTCGATGAGGATCTTCATCATGCCCAGCGTCTCACCGCGTTCGCTGGCACGGCCAGAGCGGGTCATCGGCATGCGCCCGATGAGCACCGCCTTGCCGCTTTTTCGTGCTTCGTCTTCGGTGATACCCACGCGGCCAAGCGGCGGATCGATGAAAAGCGCGTAGGCCACCGGCCTGTCGCTGACGCGCCTTTTTGCTCCCTCAAAGAGATTGCTGGCGACGATTTCATAGTCATTGTAGGACGTGTGCGTGAACGCGCCGCGGCCGTTGATATCGCCCAGTGCAAAGACGCCAGGCGCGCTGGTTTCAAGGCGGTCGTTGACCACGATGAATCCGCGCGCGTCGGTTTTGATGTCGGCAAGGGGCAAATCGAGCGCTTCCGTATTCGGCCGTCGACCCACCGCAAGAAGAAGGTGGCTGGCGTTGAGCTGGCCCGCGCCTTGTTCCAGCCGGTAGCCAAGCTCAATGCCATCTGGCGCTCGCGCCAGATGAATATCGCAGGCCGAGGTGATGATCCTGACCCCCTCGGCTTCGAGGATGGCCCGGATGCTCTCAGAAAACTCCGCATCCTCGCGCCGGATCACGCGTTCGCTGCCCTCAATCACCGTGACTTCGGCGCCAAAGCGTCGATATATCTGGGCAAATTCGAGCCCGATATAGCTGCCGCCGATGATCGCCAGATGGCGCGGCAGGACATCGAGCGCCATGATGCTCGTATTGGTCAGGAATGGGACGTCGTGCAAACCGGGAAAGTCGGGCACGCTTGGCCGGCAGCCGGCGTTAATGAAAATCTTGGGCGCGCTCAACTCGCGCGTGCCGACCCTGACGACATGGGGTGCAACAAAGCGTGCCTCGCCCCAGATCAGGGTCAGATTCTCGGTTTCGCTAAGCCACTTCGCGAGGCCGTCGACCGAGGCCTTGACCACGGCGTCCTTGCGCGCCTTGATCTTTTGCATGTCGACCGTGACCGCGAGACCGCTTTCGGGCCCGATGCCGAATGCGCTTGCCGTGCGCACCACGTGCGCCACGCGCGCGCTGGCGACAAGCGTCTTGGTGGGCGTGCAGCCATCGTTGACGCAGGTGCCGCCCAGGTGCTCGCGCTCGATCACCGCCGTTTTCATTCCAGCGGCTGCAAGGCGCGCAGCCAGCGACGGGCCGGCCTGGCCGGTGCCAATCACGATGGCGTCAAAGTGCTCGGCGGTCAACGCAGCTCCAGTTCGCATGCCCACGGCTTGCGATCATGGCATGTCTTGCCTCAAGGCGCACCCGGCGGCGGCGCCTTGAGCACGATGGTCAGAATTTCGTCAAAGTTGCGGAATAAGTTTCCGCTCGTCAGCCGATAGATTGGTGAACTTGAGCTGAGGTGGTCGCAGCCGGCACATCAGGGTGCCGCTGCAAGGCCACCAGCCCTCCGTATCCCACTATCGAGTGCGCGATGACTCAGGACACAAGCGAAGTATCGATCGATGACGAAATCGCCGAGCGCATGGCCAGCGGCGCGCCCCGTGAAGCGCTGCAGCTGCTCTTGCGCGCTGTTCCCGAAAGGGGCCTGCGCGCCGTTGCGCCAACGCCCTTGCTTCCCCGGGCGCGATGCCACTATCTGAGGCTCGCCGCCTGCTTTGCCATGCTCGGCATGGAACCGGATGCGCTTGACTGGTGTGCCGAAGCAGAAAAAGCGGGCCGCGCCGAGCCCGACAATGGCTTCGCGCGCAGGCTGCGCACACTGCGGCTTTGGTTGATGGTGGACGCCCGACGCGTGTCGGCCGTGGTCGAGACCGCGGCAAACCTTTTGCGCTGCTCGGGCCTGGAAGACGAATTGCGTGCCGCGGTCATCGCGTCGCTGATCATCACGGCCACGCGCACGGGCGACTTCGTCTCCGGCCGAAATCTGGTTGCGGCGAGCACGCCGCTGCAACACCAAGGCGGCCTTGGCAACGCTCTCCTTCAGATCTCGATTGCCGAGATGGAATTTCGCGAAGTCCTGCTCGAGCTGCCGCACTTCGAGGGCAGCTTAGCCAAGCGCATGCCGCCTGGCCGCGCGGCTGGCCTCGACAAGGAAGCCATGGCACTCAGGGTTGGCGCCTGTGCCGAGCGCTTCAAGTGCATCGTGGCGGGCGCCTGCCAATGGCCGCTGCTTGCTGATATCGCCCGGGCGAGCCAGACGGCGGCGCAACTGCTTGGCGAGCAGCTGCGCGGCAAACAGCCTTCGCTTGGCGCGCTTGAGAGTCACCTGGCCGGGCTTTCAGCTCGGGGCTTGACGCCCTTCTTGCGCCACGCCCGATTTCTGCTTGCCGTCTTGGCGCTGCAAAACGGCAAGAGCGCGACCGCCGAAGCGTGGCTGACGAATGCGCAGCCGATCAAGCAATTCATGGACAAGGCCGATCCGGACGAGTTGCATCTCCTCGCGTGCGCGCGCGCCGAGAGCCGGGATTTCTGCAACGCCTACCGCATCTATCGCGCCTACGTCAGGCTGGCATCAGAGCAGGCCATGCAATGCCTTGCCATGCGCGCAATCCTTCTTGAACCGGCACGAGACGCCACGGCCAGCGAACGACCGGGCAAGACCCAGCGCTTTGCACACGATGCAGCCTTCGCATCGCGTCGCCTGCTCGCAAAAGACGCGTCGCTCGATCGGGCCGATGTCAACGACCCGATCGAGAGCATGCTCGAGCGCACCACGGCAGCCGTACGCGGGATGGTCGAACACGACCTGAGCCGGCCCCTTCTGGTCAGCGACATTGTCGCTGCGCTTGGCGTCTCAAGACGGACACTTGAAGTCCGTGTCAGACGTTCAAGCGGAACGTCGGTCAAGCGCTACGTGGCGTCGATTCGGTTGCAGCACGCACGCCACCTGATCCTAGCCCAGGGCACGCTGACGACCGATTCGCTCAAGCGCATCGCCTTGCAGGTCGGCTTTCCGACCTACCGGACGTTCAATGCCGCCTATCGGCAGAGTTTCGGTGCAGCGCCGATCAGGCGGCATGCGAAAACGAATGAATTCGAAGTGACCTAGCCAGAAGGACGTCGGTCGCCAGCCCGAGGACCGTGCGGCTGCAAGGAAATCACGACAAAAAAGCCTCATCTACGAAGGCCCGGGCAGCAAAAGACGTCATTGGGCGCATGACCGTGAGCACTGATCCTGACGCGCTTAGGCCCGGCCTGCCCACGACTTGCGAATCGATTGCGAGCTACTATTGACCTTGGCTTGCACCGGTCCAAGGCTTCCCCGGCCTCTACGCCGGGGTCGTTCGGGCACTCTGATGAAAGAAACGCATCGCATCAAGAACATCGGCTGGTTGCGCGCAGCAGTCCTGGGCGCCAACGACGGTATCGTATCGACGGCAAGCCTGATCCTTGGTGTCGCGGCGGCACATAGCGCGCACGGCAACGTCGTGCTCGCCGGGGTCGCGGGCCTTGTCGCTGGCGCCATGTCGATGGCCACAGGTGAATACGTGTCGGTGTACTCGCAAGCCGATACCGAACGCGCTGCACTTGCCGAGGAGCGCAATGAACTGACGCAGGATTATCTGGGGGAAAAACGCGAACTCGCAGCGATCTACGTGCGCCGCGGCCTGAATCTGCAACTCGCACGTGAAGTTGCAGACAAGCTGATGGAACACGATGCGCTAGGCGCCCATGCTCGCGATGAGCTTGGCATTTCTTCGTTGTCGACGGCGCGACCGCTTCAGGCTGCAATCGCCTCGGCGCTGAGCTTTTCCGCAGGTGCGGCGTTGCCGCTTGTCGTTGCCGCGCTTGTCCCTGAAAATCATCTGATCGTATGGGTCGCCGCAGCCGGGCTTTTCGCGCTCGCGTTTCTTGGCGGACTCGCTGCAAGTGCCGGTGGCGCGCGCATCCTTCCTGGCGTCGTGCGCGTGACCTTCTGGAGCGCGCTGGCGATGGCTGTGACAAGCGCGGTGGGTACGCTGTTTGCCGGGACCGCGTGAGCTTGAAAAACCCATGATCAGCGCGTGCTGGGCGCGCCATTAAGGATGAACATGACCGAGCCGTCCTTGCCCCAAGGCCATCTGCGCGGTGCCAGCGCCGCCCGCGTCGTTATCCTCGAATATGGCGATTTCGAGTGCCCCGCCTGCGCCCAGGCCGAAACCGTGATCCGCATGCTGCTTGAGCGGTACCCGGACGATGCCTGTGCCCGATTTCGCCATTTTCCGCTCAGCGAAGTACATCCCCATGCGGAACTCGCGGCTGAGGCCGCCGAGGCTGCGGCTGCACAGGGCCGGTTCTGGGACATGGCCGATCTGCTATTTAAGAACCAGCTCGAGCTCACGCGCGAGGCCCTTTCGGCTTATGCCCGCATGCTTGGTCTTGACCTTGGCCGCTTTGATGATGAGCTTGATCGTCACATTTATCGTCAACTTGTGAAGGACGACATGCAAGCGGGCAAGGCGCGAGGCGTGCGGGCCACGCCCGGCCTTTTTCTGAACGAGCGGCTGATCGATGCTTCGTTTGGCCTGCAGCGGCTAAGCGACGCCGTGCGTCACGCGCTAGGCTAACTGCCCTCGACTTGAGGCGCCCGGGAGAACTTGCGCTTCGTTATGTACCATGGTACATTGGTAGCATGAATTCACCGAATCAGCCCCGCCCGCCGCTTGCCATCGAGCGCATTCAGACCGGTGTGCGCATGGAAAAACGCCTGCTCAAGGTGTTAAAGGGGCTCGCCGAACTCAAGGACATGAGTCTTGGCGACCTTCTCGAGGGCATCGTCTTGCATGCCTTCGAGGGCAAGGCGGCGTTCTCCCCGGACACCCTGATGCAAATCGAGAAGCTGCGGTCCATCTACGGACTGACCCTCGTCGCTAGCGACAGTCACAACCTCAAGGAGCAGTCACCATGAGTCTGGCAAGAACGCTTGCACTCGCTTTTGCCATGACGCTGCCAGTGAAGGTGCTTGCAGCGGACGACAGCGCGCTTGCGATCGCCCACGTCAAGACCCGCTTCACCTTTACGGTCAATGCGCCTTTTGCCCGCGTCGTGACGCTTTTCGGGCCGCAGTCGGAGAAAGCCTGGGCCGGTGCCCACTGGGATCCGAAGTTTCTCTATCCGACACCGGCTGCCGATGTCGAAGGCGCGGTCTTCGCCGTGGCCCACGGCGACTCGCAAAGCATCTGGGTCAACACTGACTACGACCTGAACAACGGCGTCATCAAGTACGTCTCGTTCGTGCCTGAGGTGCTTGTCACGGTGGTCGACGTCCGTGTCGTGGAAGAGAGCCGTGCGCAAACCAGGGTCGCGGTGACCTATACGCGCACGGCGCTTCGCCCGGATACCAATCCGGACGTGCTGGCGCTCGCGGCACGCGATGCCGTGAGCAAGGACGAATGGTCAAGCGCCATCGCCACGGCGCTTGGCGTCGCGCCGTGACGACGGGCCAAAAGCTCAGCTGATGCGCTCGAACACGGCTGCGATTCCCTGGCCACCGCCAATGCACATGGTGACAAGCGCATAGCGGCCCCCGATGCGTTCGAGTTCGTACAAGGCTTTGGTCGTGATGATCGCACCGGTGGCGCCAACCGGATGGCCAAGCGAGATGCCCGAACCGTTCGGGTTGACCTTGGCAGGATCGAGTTCCAGGGCGCGCACCACGGCGCAGGCCTGCGCTGCAAACGCTTCGTTGGATTCGATCACATCCAGCTCGGCAACGGTCAGTCCGGCGCGTTTGAGCGCAAGGCGCGACGCCGGCACGGGGCCAAGCCCCATGAGTTTGGGGTCAAGCGCTGCATGCGCATAGGAGACCAGGCGCGCCAGCGGCTTGAGGCCGTGCGCCTTGACCGCGTCTGCGCTTGCCAAGACGACGGCAGCAGCGCCGTCGTTTAGCCCCGAAGCATTGCCCGCAGTGACCGAGCCGTCAGCCTTGAACGCCGGGCGCATCTTGGCCAGCTGCTCCAGGGACGCGTCCCGGCGCACGTGCTCGTCAACTTCGAATCGTGTCGTGCCTTTCCTTGTGGGCACCTCGATCGCCACGATCTGCGAGACAAAGCGACCTTCGTCCTGGGCGCGGGCCGCGCGCTTTTGACTTTCAAGCGCGAGTTCGTCCTGCATTTGCCGCGTGATGCCGTCGCGCTCTGCGACGTTTTCGGCGGTGATGCCCATGTGGATCTGGAAAAACGGGTCGTGCAGGATACCCAGCATGTAATCGGTGACAGACGCATCGCCCATGCGCTGGCCCCAGCGCGCAAAGGGAACCAGATAAGGTCCGCGGCTCATCGATTCCGCACCGCCACCGACGGCAACGTCGGTATCGCCGAGCATGATCATCTGTGCCGCCGAGACGATCGCCTGCAGGCCCGAGCCGCAAAGGCGGTTGACATTGAAGGCTGGCGTTTCGATAGGGATGTCGGCATCGACCGCGGCCACGCGGGCGAGGTAGGCATCGCGCGGCTCTGTCGGAATTACATTGCCAAAGACCACGTGGCCCACAGCCTTGGCGTCGATGCGGCTGCGCTTTATCGCTTCCTTTAGCGCCGTGCTGGCAAGAGATGCGAGCGGCACATCCTTAAGCGAGCCGCCAAAGGTGCCAATGGCAGTGCGTGCTGCGCCGACGACGAAAACGTCCCTGGGTGTCATGTAGTGATTCCTCTTGCGGCAAGGCCAAAGGGACTATTTTGCCGCAGACCGCGAGAGGCCCCGCCCGAGTCAGCCCGGTTCAAAAAGTATGATTAACAATCAATGAATTAGGAGTTATTATTAATGTGAAATAGGATGAATTTACTCGCACGTGACCTTGACGCAGTCGCCTTCGTGCGACGTCACGTCGACTTCCATCGCACGCAAAGCCTCGATCAACTGGTCTCCCGAAAGGGCGCCCAACTGCGACAGGTCGATGCCGTTTTTCGACATCGCATCGGCGGCGTTCTTGGGCATCATGGCCGAAAGCTTGATGCCGCTCTTGACAAGCGCAAGGGGCACGCGGACGTTGACGACGTCACCTTGGTGGGTCTCAACGCGCACGCACATGAACTTTGGCAGGGCGCCTGACCCGTTGCCCGCACCTGTCGGGACGGCACTTGCGTTGCCCGCCTCGATCCGGTCCAGGAGCTGCTGGGCCTCGTCTGAACTGATCTTGCCTTCGGCGAGTAAGTCGAGAATCTGCTTGCGTTCGCTCAACATGGTCCTTCTCCTTAAATGAATCGGAAATGCCTGGGTTTGGAACTAGATGAAGCGGATCCTGACGCGCTCGACCTCGTGCGAGCTGACGTCGATTTCAAGGCCACCCAGGTGAAACAGCAGCGGCAGCAGGGCACGCAGCTGCAGGCCGCGTGAAATGAACGGCCGGCCGCCGAAGACAAAGGCGAAAAGGAGCAGTGGCGATGCGAGCAGCCAGAAAAGGAAGATCGGGATCGGCAAGGTCAACCAGCGTCCACGATGCATCGATACGCTAACCATGAGGAGCCACATCACTTCATCCTTTCAAGGGCTTCGCTCACCGTGATTTCGCCTCGTGACAGCGCTTCCAGTACGACGGCGTGTGACGAAGGCGCTTCAAAGCTCTTGTCGAGCAGCCGGCCGATCGCGTTCAGGCGATTCTTGACGGTGGGATAACTGATGGAAAAAAGCTCCTCCATCTTCTTGATCGAACCGTGGTAGCGCACGAAGGCCGTGACAAAGACCTGATCGTCGGCGGAGAGCATCGCCAGGGGGGAGACTTCAAAGCTGCCCTCCATGGCCAAATCGCACGTCGGGCATTCAAGCCGCCTGACGGCCATCGCTTCCCCACAGTTCGTGCAGCGTGCCTTCGATATATCCATAACGCCTGTTCCTTTTGTTGACTAATTTAGATCAATTAATTAATTTAATCAATATCAAAATTAATTAATTTATCGGCGAGCGCGTCTGGATCGCAAATTCGATGGGCCACATCCCCGCTGGCAACGCGTGACGAATGGCCTAGGCGCCCCAAAGCGTGATTGCCTGCGCGAGGATCTCAGCGCTGTCTTCCAAGGGATGAAGCGGCCCGCGGGGCGATTGAACGGCTGACCGGCGGCAAGATGGAGGCAGCGCCTCTACGAGCTGCGCCCGGTCGCGGTGCCGGCCCGATCGAGCTGCCGGCGACATCGAACGCACCGAGATCGACTAGCCCGAAAGAATCGGCGTCAACTAGATTTCGCCGTGCAGCCTGATGCCAAAAATCGAGACCGGGCCGCGCTCGCGGTTATAGGCGGGGTGCTCGACGAACTGGTAGTCAAGCGTCAAGGCCACGCCCTTCTTCAGCGCGGCCTGGTAGTAGGTTTCGGCAATCTCCTCCGGGCCGAATGCAAGGTGGCCATCGCCAATCAGGATGCCAAGGCCGCCGGCACTGAAATAGTCGCGCGCGTCGCGGCCGATCGAATTGACCACAAGGGCAAGACCGGCGCTGTCGTCAGGGTGGCCAAAGCGGTCACCCTTGAGCGAGACGCCGCCAGAGACGGACTGGTCGATGTCGGTAAATTCGTAGGCTTCGCGGTTGGCCTGGGCCAGGCTTGCGCGTGCAAAGAGGCCAAGGCTGTCGCCCAGATCCTGCTGAAAATTGAGGGCAGCACCGGCGCGCGACTGAAAGTGCCGCACCGGCGCGACAGCAGGCACGCTGCCGGTCTCGCGGGCGTAGGCGAGCGCGTCGCTATAGCTCGCCATGCTGCCGCGATTCACGTAGAGCAGCAGCTTGAGCTTTGCGGCATGGCCCCAAAACTCGTGCCGGAGCTCGCCTTCGATGACGGCCTCGAACTCGCCAAAACCCGGGTCGGGCTGCTTGCCGTTGGGAATCGTCGACAAATCGAACGCGCCTGCCCGCAACGTCCAGAAATCCTGGTTCCATTCGAGCGCGCCGCCATAGGTGTATCCCCATGAATCGGCGGCGTAATCGAAGGCGCCGGCATCGATGATCGACCAGTTCATGAAGTCGTGACGGGGATCATGGGCATAGTCGTTGGTGTCAAAGATATCGACCACCGAGAATTTGCCGACCGTAAGCGTCAGGTTGTTGGCGGTGGCGTTGCCCTTGAGCTGGTTGGGTCCGTCATCGAGCTCCTGCGCATCGCCGCCAAGATCGATCACCTGCCGAACGAAGGCGCGCTGCAACCTCGGATAGGGCAGGTTGGCACCGATCTTGTAGGCTTCGCCACTGGAAAACCCGGCAAGCCCGGTGGTGTTGCTAAGGCCGAAACCCTGGTCGAGTTCGGGATCGAGAAAGAGTCCGGCGCCGCGCCACAGCCTGAGTCCGAAGTACAGCGTGACGTCGGTGGTCTCGGCACTGCTTCGATGCGGATCAAGGCTCATCGCACCGGAATACGGCGCGGCAAATGGCGGGTAGAACTGGTCGGTCACGGTTCCCTGGGCGTGCAGGTTCCAGAAATCGTCGCCTGAGCCTGCGATATCGGCCGGGGCATTGGCCGCGCCAGAGTTGTCGTTCGCAGTCTCAAGCGCTTGTGCGCTCGACGCGCAGGGCACAAGAAGCCCGCTTGCAAACAATGCCGTAAGCAAGCTCGCTTGGCTCATCCACGCGGACACGTGCTTTTTGGCAGATCTCATCGCTCTCCTGCGGGTCGGATCGATGGTCTCGCGCATGACGCGCTCAACCGGGGTGACATAAGTCGTTCAACGGGCGTTCAACGCAGCGGCGCTTCTGACGCTTCTCGCTCGGGCAAACGGCTGATGCTATGGCGCCTTTGTGACAGGAGCGCGGCAATCGCGGCGAATCCGAACAGTACCGGAAAATGTGTGGCGAATCTGCCAGGCGCGGCTTTGTGACCGGGCAAACCCATGCAGGATTTCTTCGCTCGTACAGGAATTGTCAAGGATTTGGAAAGCTAGATTCAACTTCGACCCGGTAGCTTGGCACGTGTTGCGAGCGCAGTGGCATAAGCCAGGTACGTCTTGCAGCAGCACCGAGGCGAAGACCATGTTCGTGCCCAGCATCCATTTCGTGCAGCGCCGTCTCGGCCTTGAATGGCCGCAACTGTGGAAGACCAGCGCTCGGGAGATCGATCTGCATCCCGAACGCTTTGCCCCCGGCGAGACGTGCTGGGTCTTGCAGACCTATCTGCGTTGCGAGAATCAACTGCGCGAACGCGGCTTGCGCGTGACCATTGGCGAGCGCCTTGCGCCAAACGCCATCAACATCGCCCACCGTGACGCGCTCAATCGCTGGTTCGCGCCGTATTTTGCGAACTACATCGTCAGCATCAGGGCCGACCGGCCAAAGACCACCGTGTGCAACTGGGAGATCGTGCAAAACGGGCTCGAGGGCACAAAGCCGAAGACCTCGACCCTGGCGCTTTGGCCGCAGCCCGGGCTGGTGGGCCGTGCGGCAGGGCGCGGCCTTGCCATCGAGCGCGCCGCCTACTTCGGCCGGCTCGGCACGACAACGCCATGGCTCGTAAGTGCGAGCTTCGCGCAGTCGATGCGCCGGCTCGGCGTCGCCTTTAGCGCCGACAGCCCGAACTGGCATGACTATTCCAGCATCGACCTGGTCATCGCACACCGCGAGGAGGCGCCCTGCATGCTGGTGCAAAAGCCGGCGAGCAAACTGATCAATGCCTGGCTTGCCGGCGTGCCTGCGCTTCTGAACGACGAGCCGGCATTTCGCGAACTCAGGCGCTCGCAGCTCGATTACGTTGCCATTGATTCGGCCGAGGATGTCTTAAAGGCCGTGACCCGTCTTAAGACCCAGCCGATGCTGTACCAGGCAATGGTCGAAAACGGCTTCAAGCGTGCACAGGAATTCAGCGTCGCGGCGATGCAGAAAAAATGGCTTGGCGTGCTTTGCGAGCAGGTCGTGCCCGATGCCGAGCGCTACTTCGCGCGCGGCGAGAACCGGGGCTTAAGGCTCATCTGGCAGGTGAGGCAGGTGATGCGCCAGCACATCGATTCGCGACGCTTTCGCGAAACCTACCGCAAACAAATGGCCAGCATCCGCAATGGCCGCAGCGACGCTGCCCTGGCACGGATCGGTTAAGCGCGAAGGCGAGTTCGGTTAAGCTTGCGTCTTCCTTGCAAGCTTGCGCGCAAGCTTGCCCCCTGATACGAAAGACGCCGGCTTGCAAACAGATTCTGCCGCTACGGCCAAGACCCACGGCATCTTTTACTTCGACGTCGTCTCGCCGTTTGCGTATCTGCTTCATGCGACGCTAAGCCAGTGCAAGCCGCCGATCGATTTCACGCTGTGCCCGGTGCTGTTTGCGGCCCTGCTTAACGCCTTGGGCCAGAAGGGCCCCGCGGAAATTCCCGCCAAGCGCGTTTTCACCTACGAGTACTGCACGTGGCTCGCGCGACAAAGGAACATCCCGTTCAAAATGCCGGCATCGCATCCCTTCAATCCGGTGCGCTACTTGCGCCTGATCATCGCACTGGGCTCAGGCGCCGAGGTCATCTCGAAGGTTTTCGCGACACTTTTTGCAACCGGTCTTGATCCGCAGGATGACGCCACGTTCATGGGGCTTGCAGAAGAGCTCAGCGCATCCGATGTCCATCAGCGCATCAGCGCTGCCGCCGTCAAGGACGCGTTGCGCGCAAACACCGAGCGTGCGCTTCTGGCCGGTGTCTTTGGCGTACCGACCATGATCGTGAACGACAAGCTCTTCTGGGGACTCGATTCGCTGCCCATGCTGGCCGCCTACGTGGGGAGCGACGGGTTTTTCGAAACCGACGCGATGACGTCGCTAAAGAATATCCGCGTAGGTGCAAGCCGCTAGGCTGCCTCGGCAACCTGGCTTAGCGGGCCGCCGGCAGCGCGCCATCGACACCGCGTGCGTCCCAGACATCGCCGCCAAGAAGCCGGACGCTGCGATCGACATCCTCGGGCAAGGGCACGCCCATGGCGTTGGCCACCTCGCGATAGAGTCCGGTTTGGGTCACGGCATTGGCCACCTGGCGATAGTCGATGTCCTCGCCTGCGAACCCGAGGCGAACCAGTTGCGTCAGGAACCACATGCCGTCGGAAGCAAAAGGATGGGTCACGAGGCCGTCGCCGAAAAATCGCAAGGGCGAGCCGCCACCTGCGACATCCGGCTCGAAATCGAATGCGGCCTGTATCGTTTCGGCAGGCACGTCAAGCTGCTTTGGCCCGGCAAGCACGCTCGCCAGATGTGCGTGATGGCCGGGGTCGTCGCAGTAACGCGCGCTCTCGAGCACGGCCGCAATCAGTGCCCTGCTGGTGGCCGGGTAGCGCTTGACGAACGAGCGCGACGCCGCCATCACCTTGTCGGGATGGTCAGGCCAGATGGCAGCGCTCGCAGCCACTTTGAACCCGCCGTGTGCGGCCGCGATGCGGCTGCCGCCATACGGCTCGCCCGCACAGTAACCATCGATTCTGCCGCTTTGCATGGCCTCTGGCATCTGTCTTGGTGGCATTGTCATCATGCGCACGTCACGCCTCGGATCGATGCCTGCTTGAGCGAGCCAGTAGTGAAGCCAAATCGCGTGTGTTCCGGTCGGAAATGTCTGCGCGAAGGTGAGGGCCGCGGGCTGGCTTCGCACAAGGCGACAAAGGGACAAGGCGTCGACGACGCCGGCCCTAAGAAGTCGCTCGGAGAGGACAATGCCCTGGCCGTTGCAGTTCAGGCCCATCAGGATGGCCATATCGATCTGCGGGCCGGCAACGCCAAGATCGAGCGCATAGGCCGTGCTGTAGAGCAGGTGGGCGACATCGATCTCGCCCAGGTACAGGCGGTCGCGCAAGGCCGCCCAGCTCGGCTGCCGTTTCAGGGTGACCTCGAGGCCATAGCGCTCAAAGAGGCCCAGATGCTTGGCCATGACGACGCTGGCGCAATCGCTAAGCGCAACGAAGCCGATGGTCACCTCGCGCTTCTCAGGCGGCCCGAAGTCGACCACCGGCGCTTCGCTCATGGCGTAGGGGTTCATGGGTTTTTGTCCTTGGCCTTGATTGTTTCGCCCGCCTGAATCAGCCTTCGCGCCAGAACGCCGATGCGAATGCCCTGATCCATGGCCTCGCGTCGCAACTGGTGATAGGCCTCGTCTTCACCCACGCCCAGACGCTCCATGATGAGGTATTTCGCGCGGTCGATGGCGCGCCGATCGGAGAGGGCCTTTTGCGCCTGGTTGAGGTCAGCCTGCATCGCCTTCAGATTCTGGAAGTGCGCGATCGTGACTTCAAGCAGCGAGCGCAACAGAAGTGGCGAAATGCCGTCAACGGCATAAGTGCTGATGCCATCGCGCGCAGCGCGGTGCACCAATTCCGTGTCCGACGAATCGCTGAGCATCAAGATGGGGCGCGGGAAGTGTCGACCGATGACAGCCAGCCCCTCGAGTGTGTCGCGTGTTGGCGAATCGACGCCAATCAGAATCGCATCCGGGTTGAGCATCTCTACCTGCGCGTAAACATCGGCGGTGTCCGACACGACGCCTAGCAACTCAAGCCCGGCAGCGGCGAGCGCTCGCGCAAGGGCGTCGGTACGCGCGGCTTCAACATCGATGAGGAGAATGCGCGCGCTCATGCAAGAACTCGCTTGCGCAGCACAAGAAGGAGCATGTTGTATTGCAGCAAAGTGGCATGGGCCTTGCATAAGTTGTGCCGCTTCCCGGTCGTGCACCAGCAGAGACCCAGCGTCGGGTTCGGGAGCGATGACCACCATGACCAACCTGGACAACGGCGTCCGTCAGTGCGCAGGCACGGCGAGGCGCCGTTTTCATTTTGCGGCCGCGTCTTTTTTTCTGGAGGCTTCATGAAATCGATAGGCGCATCTCTTAAGAGCGGCAACTGGCGCTCGCTCATCGCCTGTTTCCTCTACTTCGATACCGGCTTTACGGTCTGGGTGCTGCTTGGTCCGCTCGCACCGTTTGTCGCCAAGTCGCTCGGGCTTGGGCCGGCCGAGCAGGGCTTGCTCGTCGCAGTGCCGGTGCTGTCAGCGGCGATTCTGCGCGTCACCCTTGGCAATCTGTTCCAGTCGGTCAATGGCAGAACGCTCGCGCTATTTGGTATCGCGCTCTCGGCGGTCGGGCCGCTGGTGCTGGCGCTGCCGATCGTGCCGAGCTATGCGCTGCTGCTCGTGCTTGGCGTCTTCCTCGGTGTTGGCGGCGCGAGCTTCGCGGTTGCGCTACCGATGGCGGGCAGCACGTATGCGCCCAAGGTCCAGGGCCTGGTGCTCGGTCTGGCTGCGGCCGGCAACATCGGTGCAGTCCTTGACGGATTCATGTTCCCGGGCCTTGCCGAACATTACGGCTGGCAGCGCGCAACCCTTGCGGCACTGCCGCTGCTGGCACTTGCTGCGCTCGCCCTCGTCTTTTTTGCCGAAGACAAAAGCGTCAAGTCCGGCAGCAAGGGCGGCGCCGCCTTGGCCTTTCTCGCCACCCTGGTTGGCATGGTGGTGCTCGTGCTCTTGGCGCACGCTGGCGCCTTCGGCTCGGGCAAGGCTGGGCTTTTGCTTCTGCCTGTCGCAGGCGCGCTGATCGCCATCGCCGTGCTGCCCAAGCGCTACCGGGCGATGCTGGCGATGCGCGACACCTGGGCGCTGATGCTCGTCTACAGCATCACCTTTGGCGGCTTCGTTGGCATGTCCTCTTACGTCTCGCTGCTCTTGGTCAACCTCTACCAGATGACCAAGGTCGATGCCGGCCTCAATCTCGCCGCCTTCGCATTCACCGGAGCCATGCTGCGCCCGCTTGGCGGCTTGATCGCCGACCGTCTGACCGGCGTGCGTGCGCTACTGGTCCTGCTCAGCGCAATTTCACTTTTCGACTTCGCCTTCGCGCTCCTGATGCCCCCGCTTGCAGGCGGCATCGCACTGCTGTTTGCCATGTATGTCGGCTTTGGTCTTGGCAATGGCGCAACCTTCCAGCTCGTGCCGCAGCGATGGCCCAAGCAGTCGGGCGTGATGACCGGCCTGATCGGCGCTGCTGGCGGTATCGGCGGGTTCTATCTGCCCGTCGTCATGGGCATCGCCAAGGAGTCGACGGGCAATTACCAGATCGGCTTTGCCACCTTCGGCGTGCTCGCTGCGCTTGCCACGGCGACGGTGTTTGTCCTGCGCCACGAATGGCTGGTATGGGCGATGCCCGAGGCTGGCGAGCCTGCCGGTGTCGCGGTCAACGCCAACGCCACCCTAGCGCCTTCTTCCTGATGCGACAACAAGGAATACGCCCATGAAAATTGTCGTCGTTGGCCATGGCATGGTCGGACACAAGCTGATCGAACACCTCGCGCAAAAAGGCCAGGACAGCGACGACATCGTCGTGCTTGCCGAGGAACCGCGCGCGGCCTACGACAGGGTGCACCTGTCGGCGTTTTTCTCCGGGACTTCGGCAAGCGAGCTGTCATTGGTCGAGGAGGGCTTTTTCGAGCGCAACAGGCACATCAAGCTGCGCCTTAACAGCAAGGTCGCAGCACTTGATCGCAGCGACAAGTCGGTGCTGCTTGCTGATGGCGAACGCGTGCGCTACGACAAGCTGGTCCTCGCAACAGGCTCGGCGCCGTTTGTGCCGCCGATCCCCGGACGCGAGCGCGCCGGCTGTTTTGTCTATCGCACGATCGAAGACCTCGAGGCGATCCTGGCTTTTGGCGCGGCAGCAAAAAGTGGCGTGGTGATCGGTGGCGGACTTCTCGGCCTCGAAGCTGCCCGTGCCCTCACGGATATGGGGCTCGTAACGCACGTCGTCGAATTCGCCTCGCGCCTCATGGCGGTGCAAATCGACGAGGGTGCCGGACGCATCCTGCGACGCAAGATCGAAGCCTTTGGCGTCACCGTGCACACCGGCAAGAACACCATCGAAATCGCAGCCGGCCTGAACCACGCAAACCGGCTCGTTTTTGCCGATGGCAGCGAGCTCGAATGCGACATGGTGGTTTTTTCTGCCGGCATCCGGCCGCGCGACGAGCTGGCGCGCGCAGCCGGGCTTGAAGTCGGAGCGCGCGGCGGCATTGTCGTCAACGATGACTGCGTCACGAGCGATGCCGACATCCTCGCGATTGGCGAGTGCGCCTTGCACGCCGGTCGCATCTATGGCCTGGTCGCACCGGGCTACCAGATGGCCCAGGTTGCCGCGCAGCGCCTGCTCGGGGCTAATGACAAGGGCTTTGGCGGCGCTGACATGAGCACCAAGCTCAAGCTCCTTGGCGTTGACGTCGCAAGTTTTGGTGATGCCCATGCGCAAACGCCAGGTGCCCTTTGCTATACCTACGTCGACGAGCGCCGCGAGGTCTACAAGAAACTGGTCGTCGATGCCAATGGCCGCGAAATCTTAGGCGGCATCCTCGTTGGCGAGGCCGACGACTACGGCACACTGCTGCAGATGATGCTCAATCGCATCACCGCGCCAGACCGGCCGGAGACCCTGATTCTTCCTGCAGGCGGAGAAAAGCCCTCGAGCGGGCTTGGCGTTGGCGCATTGCCCGACGCCGCCCAGATCTGCTCGTGCAATAACGTCACCAAGGGCGATCTTTGCGCCGCTGTCGTCGCAGGCGCAACCACCTTGGGCGCGCTCAAGACCTGTACCAAGGCGGGCACCACCTGCGGTGGCTGCGCACCGCTTGTGACGCAGATTCTCAAGCACGAACTGGCGCGCCAAGGCGTCGCGGTCAATAACCACCTCTGCGAGCACTTCGCCTACTCGCGCCAGGAACTGTTCCACCTGGTGCGGATCAACAACATCCGCGATTTCGACGCGCTGATCGCGCGTCATGGGCGCGGCCACGGCTGCGACATCTGCAAACCTGCGGTGGCTTCGATTTTCGCCTCATGCTGGAACGAAGCGATTCTCACGCCCACGCATGCGCGCCTGCAAGATACCAACGACCACTTTCTGGCCAATATCCAAAAAGATGGCAGCTATTCGGTCGTTCCGCGCGTTCCCGGCGGCGAAATCACGCCGCAGGGGCTCATCGCCATTGGTGAAGTCGCGAAGAAGTATGGGCTCTACACCAAGATCACCGGGGGCCAGCGCATCGACTTGTTCGGCGCCCAGGTGCACCAGCTTCCGGCGATCTGGTCGGAGCTGATTGCCGCTGGCTTCGAATCGGGGCATGCCTACGGCAAGGCGCTAAGGACCGTGAAGTCGTGCGTTGGCAGCACCTGGTGCCGATACGGTGTCCAGGACAGCACCGGCCTTGCCATCGAACTGGAGAAACGCTATCGCGGTGTACGCTCGCCGCACAAGCTCAAGTTTGGTGTTTCGGGCTGCACCCGCGAATGCGCCGAAGCGCAGGGCAAGGATGTCGGTGTGATTGCCACCGAGCGCGGCTGGAACCTGTATGTGTGCGGCAACGGCGGTGTCAAGCCGCGCCACGCCGACCTGCTGTGCTCCGATCTTGACCACGCGACGCTGGTGCAATACATCGATCGCTTCCTGATGTTCTACATTCGCACGGCAGACCGCCTGCAGCGCACTGCCAGCTGGCTCGATAACCTCGAAGGCGGCCTCGATTACCTGCGCGCAGTCGTGTGCGACGACAAGCTTGGGATTGGCGCCGAGCTCGAGGCGGACATGCAGCACCTGGTTGATACCTATGCCTGCGAATGGAAGAGTGCCATCGAGGATCCGGCCAAGTTGCGGCGTTTTCGCACCTTCGTTAACGATACGGCGGCGGACCCGAACATCATCTTTGCCACGGAGCGTGGCCAGATCAGGCCCGCGCGGGAAAATGAACGAAAGCCGGATTCCCTCGCTGAGATCAATTCCGGCGAGGTGCTGGCGTGAGCGCGCGCACGCTTTGGCGCACGGTCTGCGCCCTTGACGAAATCATTCCCGATATGGGCGTCGCAGCACTGGTTTGCGGCGAGCAAATCGCGCTTTTCCGGGTCGGCAAAAGCGATCAGGTCTATGCCCTTGGCAACCGCGATCCATTCTCCGGTGCGAATGTCATCGCGCGCGGAATCATCGGCGACATCGACGGCAAACTGGTCGTCGCCTCGCCGATCTACAAGCAGCATTTCGGCCTCGCCGATGGCATCGCGCTCGAAGACGCAAGCGTGTCGGTGCCGACCTATCCGGTGCGGGTTTGCAAGGGTGCGGTGCAGGTGGCGGTTCCCGTCGCGAGCGTCGCGGCTTCCCCGGCTCGCGCCCGACTTGTCATGGTCGGCAACGGTCTTGCCGGCATGCGCGTCATCGAGGAACTGTTGCGCATCGCGCCTGACCGCTATGACATCACCATCGTTAGCGCCGAGCCTTTTGGCAACTACAACCGCATCATGCTTTCGTCCTACCTCGCCAACGAGTGTTCGCGCGAGGAACTGTCGCTAAACGAGCCGCCATGGTACGAGGCCGAAGGCATTGCACTTCATGTTGGCGATGAAGCGATTGCCATCGACCGGGCAAAAAGAGTGGTGATGACACGCTTGGGGCACGCGCTAAGCTATGACCGCCTGCTTCTCGCCACCGGCTCAAGTGCCAACCGCCTCAGCATTCCCGGGGCGGAGCTTGAAGGCGTCATGACGTTTCGCGACCTGGGCGATGTCGAAGCGCTAAGACACAAGGCAAAAAGCGCCCGCCACGCGGTCGTCATCGGCGGCGGTCTGCTCGGGCTCGAGGCGGCGCACGGCTTGCAGAAGCAGGGCATGTCGGTGACCGTCGTCCACAGCAAGAGCCACCTGATGGAAAGGCAGCTCGACGCGTTTGGTGCCGAGCTTGTCATGCAGTCCCTCAAGGCGCGGGGCATCGACTTCCGGCTGGGCGCGACCACGGCCCTCTTCAGGGGTAAAAACCGCATCGAGCAAGTCGTCCTGGCCAGTGGCGAGGTGCTCAGTGCCGAGCTCGTCGTGCTGGCCGTGGGCATTGCGCCAAACGTCGGGCTCGCACGCAAGGCCGGCCTTGAGGTCAGGCGCGGCATTTGTGTCAGCGATACCTTGCAGACCTTCGATCCGCGCATCTACGCTGTCGGAGAGTGCTGCGAGCACCGCGGCATGACCTACGGCATCGTCGCGCCGCTTTTCGAGCAGGCGCGGGTGTGCGCTGCGCACCTTGCTGGCGCCGGCCATCTTGCGTACAGCGGCTCCGAGCCCGCGTGCTCGCTGAAGGTCACGGGTATCGAGGTCTTCCAGGCGGGATCGACCGACGTCACGGGAAGCGAAGAACTCATCATGCGTGACCCTGCGGCGTGTGTTTACAAGCGGCTTGTCATCGCCAATTCGCGCCTGGCAGGCGTGATTCTCGTTGGCGATGCCAGCGATGGCCCGTGGTATCACGAGTTGATTCTCAAAAAGCACAATATCGCGCACATGCGCGACCGCCTGCTCTTTGGCCGCGCCCACGCCGATATCCCGCAAGCGGCCTGAAGATGGGCGACGCGCTTCGCGCCGGGTCGATTCGCAGCACCTGTCCGTATTGCGGCGTGGGCTGCGGCGTCATCGCAAGCCCGGCTGCAGCGGGGGTTGAGATCACAGGGGATCCTGAGCATCCAGCCAACTTTGGCAGGCTTTGCTCGAAGGGCAGCGCGCTTGCCAGGACCATCGGTCTTGAAGGTCGTCTCTTGACCCCGCGCATCATCGACAAGCGCAATACCGATGGGGTTTCTTCCAGCGAGGTCAGCTGGAATGAGGCGCTTGACTGCGTCGCTGCGGGATTTGCCCGCGTCATCGAAGAGCACGGCCCAGAAAGCGTCGCACTCTACGTCTCCGGCCAGCTGCTCACCGAGGACTATTACGTCGCCAACAAATTCGTCAAGGGCTGGCTTGGCACGGCCAATATCGATACCAACTCAAGGCTTTGCATGGCGTCTGCGGTCGCGGGCTACAAGCGCGCCTTCGGCGAAGACGTGGTGCCGTGCAGCTTTGAGGACCTCGAGATCGCCGACCTTGTCGTTCTCGTCGGCTCCAACGCGGCCTGGTGCCATCCGGTGATCTACCAGCGCATCCTGGCCGCACGCGAGAAAAATCCCAGCGCCCGGCTGGTGGTCATCGACCCAAGACACACGCCCTCGTGCGACGAAGCCGATTTGCACCTGCCGATCACGCCAGGCGCCGACGGCCTGCTGTTCAACGGCTTGCTGGCCTATCTGGATCGCACCGGCGCCTGCGATGCCGGCTTCATCGCCAGCACCACCGAGGGCATTGACGAGGCCCTGGCTGCAGCCAAAAAGGAAGGGCCTGTCGAGAGCATTGCCACGGGCTGCGGACTGAACGTTGATCAGCTCTTGCAGTTCTATTCGCTTTTTGCAGCGACAACACGCGTTGTCACGGTCTTCTCACAAGGCATCAACCAGTCGTCTAGCGGCACGGACAAGGTCAATGCCATCATCAATTGCCATTTGGCGACCGGGCGCATCGGCATTGAGGGCGCGGGCCCTTTTTCGATGACCGGCCAGCCCAATGCCATGGGCGGCCGCGAAGTCGGCGGTCTTGCCAATGCGCTTGCAGCGCACATGGATCTCGACGATGGCGCACACAGGGACATCGTCCAGTCGTTTTGGGCGAGCCCCAGAATCGCGTCGCGGCCGGGCCTGAAAGCGGTCGACCTGTTCGAGGCGATCGGCACGGGCGAAATCAAGGCCGTGTGGATCATCGCCACCAATCCGGTGGTCAGCCTGCCTGCAGCCGATCGCGTGCTCGCAGCGCTTCGCCGCTGCCCGTTCGTGGTCGTCTCTGACTGCATCGCGGATACCGATACGGCGCGCCTGGCCGATGTCCTGCTGCCGGCGTGTGCGTGGGGCGAAAAAGACGGCACCGTGACCAATTCCGAGCGGCGCATTTCGCGCCAGAGGGCGTTTCTCGCGCCCCCGGGCGAAGCCAGACCCGACTGGTTCGCGATTTGCGAGGTGGCCAAGCGGCTTGGCGCGACACACGGTTTCGATTTCGAATCACCCGCTCAGATTTTCGCGGAACATGCGCGCCTGTCTGCACGCGCCAACGGGTTGGCAGGACAAGGGCGACGCTACTTCGATCTGTCCGGGCTTTGCGCGCTAACGCCAGAAGAATTCGACCGCTTGCCGCCCACGCGCTGGCCGGTTACGGCACAGGCGCACGCGTTTGCCGATTTCATGGCCCATCGCCGCGCCAGGTTCATTGCGTTTCGGGCACGGCCACCGGCGCATGCTTGCAGCGCATCCTATCCGCTGACTCTGAACTCGGGTCGGGTTCGTGACCAGTGGCATACGATGACAAGAACCGGGCGAGCGCCCCAGCTTAACGCGCACCGGCCCGAGCCCTTCATCGAAATCCATCCGCACGACGCGCTGGCGCACGGTGTGAAAGAGGGGGGCCTTGCGCGCGTTTCCAGCCGCTGGGGCGCAGTTGTCCTTAAGGTGCGCGAAACTGCAGACCAAAGACCCGGCAGCATTTTTGCGCCGATTCACTGGAGCGACGCCAATGCCTCGGATGCACGCATCGGCCGTGTCGTAAACGCCATCGTCGATCCGATTTCAGGCGAGCCCGAGTTCAAGCAGACGCCAGTCGCTGTCGAGCCGTTTGCCGTCGACTGGCACGGCTTCGCGCTGGCAGGCTCTCCCCTTTCCCTCAAACAGCTGACCTATTGGGCAGAAAGCAGGGGAGAGGCGCATTGGCGCTACGAGTTTGCAGGGCGCGGTGAGCCCCCCGACTGGCGCGAGCTTGTACCAGGGCCTGGCGAGTGGATCGATTACAGCGATGCTGCCACAGGCACCTTTCGCGCCGCGAAGATCTCAAGGGGGCGCCTTCTGGCCGCGATGTTTCTCGCATCCACCACTGCCTTGCCCGAGCGCACGTGGCTGCAAAGCCTGTTTCAAGCCGAAGCTTTGACACCCGGCGATCGCCTGGCCCTGCTTTCGGGGCGCTCGCCAGAGGGCAAAGCGACTGGCGCTACGGTATGCGCCTGCTTTGGCGTGGGCAGTTCTGCAATCAAGCGCGAGATCGATGCTGGCGCTTGCTCGACGCAGGCCCTGGGCGCAAGGCTTCGCGCCGGTACCAATTGTGGTTCCTGCCTGCCGGAATTGCGGCGCCTAATCGCTCAGCGCGACGCCAGCGCGCCTGCGCCCGGCGCTCTTGCAGGTTGATGCGCCGCCAGTTTCGCTTTGCCCCGTTCACACAGTACACTTTCGCCTTTGGGTAAATCGAGATTGCGAGCGGTTGGGAATTGGGTATGCGCCTTTTGACCACGTGATGAAACGACGCGTACTGATTACCGGCGGCGCAGGGTTCATTGGTCTTAACCTCATCTCCCATCTACAGAATCGGCACGATCTCGACATTGTCGTTCTCGACAATTTCTTTCGCGGCGAGCAAAAAGGTGCACCGCTAGATCAGGTCGAAGTCATCGTTGGCGATATCCGCGATGAGGTACTGGTTGGCAAGGCGTGCGAGAACGCCGATGCCGTCATCCACCTTGCCGCTGATACGCGCGTGATCGATTCGATCGGCAATCCTTCGTTTAATTTCGACGTCAACGTGAAGGGCTCGTTTAACGTGCTCGAAGCGTGCCGGATTCACCGCGTACCCCGCCTGATCGCGGCGTCGACCGGCGGCGCGATCATCGGTGAGGCAACTCCGCCGGTGCACGAGGAGATGGTGGCACGACCGCTTGCGCCCTACGGTGCCAGCAAGCTCGCCCTTGAGGGCTATCTGCATGCCTTTGCCAAAAGCTATGGCATGCAGTGTCACGCACTCAGGTTTAGCAACGTCTACGGCCCGCTGTCGTTTCACAAGGGCAGCGTCGTGGCCCAGTTCCTGCGTGACGTGTGGCAGCGCAAGGCGCTCATGGTCTACGGTGATGGTTCAGCCTCGCGCGATTTCGTGCACGTCAGCGACATCTGCCTTGCCATTAGCCTTTGCCTTGAGAAGAAGGACGATGCGCGCTCGACATACCAGATCGGCACCGGCATTGCGACCTCGATCAATGCGTTAATTGCACTGATCCGCGAAACCGTCGCGCCCGGATTTGACGTCAACGTCGAGTATCAAAGCGCCCGCGAGGGCGAAATCCGCGACACGTATTCCGACATTTCGCTTGCACGCAGGCACCTCGGGTTTCACCCCAGGACGCGCCTTGCCGAAGGTTTGCGCAGCACGTGGCAGTGGTATCAGGCGTTCTATGCAGCCCAGCACGCAGGCGCGGCTTAACGCATGCCCGCTCATGCCGCAAAGGATTCGTCGCACGTGCACTTCGTCACGCGCAGGCTCGCCACCGATTGGGCTGACATTGACAGCCTCACCGAGGATGACGTCAATTTGCAGGAGCAACGCTTTCGAGGCGGCGCGGTCAACTGGGTCCTGCAAACGTATTTGCATGTCCGCGCGGGGCTTGCAACAGCGAAAGTCACAAGCTCGATTGGCGATGCGATCCATCCGGGCTGTGTCAATGTCGTCCACCGCGACCTGCTTAACCGCCTGTCACGCGCAGCCAAGTGCGCAACCATTGTGGGCGTGCGCGCGGACCGGCCGCCATTCGAGCTCGCCGACTTCGAGGTGCTCCAAAACGATCTGCACATCGCGCCCGGGCGGCAGTTCTATATTCCGTTCTGGCCGCAGCCTGGATTGATTAGAAGAGATCCCGCGCGCGGATCAGAAATCCGCAAGATTGCTTACATGGGCGAAACCGGCACGACCTCGCCGTGGCTCTTGTCTGACGCTTTTCGGCAGACGCTGCTTGCCATCGGCGTCGAACTGGAAGTGCGCAGGAAGCGCTGGGCAGATTATTCTGACGTCGATTTGGTGCTGTGTCACCGGCGCGAGGCGCCCTGCATGCTGTTGCAAAAGCCGGCGAGCAAGCTCGTCAATGCCTGGCTCGCCGGATCGCCTGCGCTTTTGGGTGACGAGCCGGCATACGCCAACATCAGGCAGAGTGCCCTTGACTACGTCTCGATCAAAAACGCATCCGACGTGCTTGTTGCCATCGAGCGCTTTCGCAACGTGCCCGGGCTTTATCAACAAGTCGTTGACAACGGGATGCGCCGCAGCCTTGAATTCACTGTTGCCAAAACCACCGAACGCTGGCTTAGCCTGCTGCTCGGCCACGCACTGCCGCAAGACGCGAGCATTCGGGCAAGCAAAACCTGGACAGGCCAATTCGCCCGCTTTGCGCGACAGAAGATCCATTCCAGGCGCTTCAAGAGACAATACCGAAAGGAAACTGAGGCCGGCAAACGCGACACCATGGCAGACGCGAGCGTGCTTGCCGATGCGCCTTGACGCGGGCGCCTTGGCGCACATCGATGCCGGATCAGGCGACGCGCCGTATCAAACCGCCTCGAGATCGTGCGTCATTCGTTCGACCATTCATCGCCTGAATCCGCTTCAGACGCATCGTTTGCGCTGTCGTCGCCCATGCCGGTCCAGCGCTTTTGCAATTCCGAGTGGCTAAGGCCAAACAGATCCAGGATACGGCCGACCGTGTGGTCGACGACATCGTCAATCGTCAAAGGCTTGGCATAGAAGGCCGGTACCGGCGGCATGATGATGCCACCCATCTCGGTCACAGCCACCATATTGCGCAAGTGCGCCAGGTTCAGGGGCGTTTCGCGCGCAACCAGCACCAGCCGGCGGCGTTCCTTGAGAATGACATCCGCGGCACGCGTTAGCAGATTATCCGAAAGACCGATGGCCACGCTCGCCAGCGTTTTCATCGAGCACGGCGCGATGACCATGCCCGCCGTCAGATACGAGCCGCTTGCGAGGCTCGCGCCCAGGTCACGCACATTGTGGGAGACATCTGCAAGCGCTTCGAGATCGCGACGCTTGAGATCAAGTTCCTGCGAGGCGGTAAGGAGCGCCGAGGCGGTGATCACGAGATGGGTCTCGACCTGCTGCGTTCGTCGCAGCGCCTGCAGCAGGCGCACCGTCAAGAGTGCACCGCTCGCGCCGGACATGCCTACGATGATGCGGGTTGGGGCGGTCATGAAGGTGCTCCGGCTGAAAGCCGGCTTGGGCGGCGAAAGCCGAAAGGATACGACAAGACGACCGGCTTGCTTCTATCGCCATGGCGGCCACGCCCTGCAATTCCCGGCAGAAAGCCGGGGGAGCGGGCGTGGCACGCACGCCTTCTCTAACGCATTTGCGCTCTCGAATAGCGCCAGGATTCTTCCGAAGGCAGGAAGATCCACATCAGGATGTACAGGATCAACCCGGCACCGTGGCAAAGGAAGAGCGCGGTGGCAGTCAGCCGCCAAAGCCACGCTGGCGTGCCCGTCGCCTCGGCAATGCCGCCACAGACGCCGCCGATCCAGCGGTTGTGGCTGCTGCGATGAAGCGAATTAAGCGGGTCGGCCTGGGCGGAAGCAAATTCCGGCGACGACGTCGAACCCAAGACGCGCGCCTTGGCGCGCGCAAATTCTTCCTCGGTCAGGATGCCGCGCTCGCGCATTTCGGCCAGTTTTGCCAGTTCGTCAACGTCAGACATTTTCTTCTCCATGCAATCGTATTCGATGACCAAAGCTTAACGCGCCCACAAAATTTCGCCACACCCGTCCGACGAAATGCGATTTGAGGCGGACAGAGCGTCTTGCACGGCGAGTTTCTACAGCCAGCCTGCAGCCCTGCGGGTGTTGTGCGTACCGACTGACTCGTTGCAAGCACGAATCTTCGTGCGTAACAGCTCCTCGGCGTGCTCTTCCGAATAGTGCAATCTGGGCCAGAAGCCGAAGCTAAGGTGCGCAGCATGTGTCCAGGCCTTGCGCGGCACACTCCCCTGCAGGAATTTGTCTATGAGCTCCGCGCAAGAATCTCAAGCTGCAATTTCGGACCCGCCAGACGCGATCGACGTGGCCGGCACCTGGCCGCTGTCCTGCGCTAGACAGGAGCGCGACCCGACAGGTTGAACATCAATCCGAAAGGATCGCGCATGTAGCACCGTGGCATTGACAGATCCTCGTCGATGATTTGGCAGCTGGCGCCAAGGAGCAGCTGCTTCGCCTCGCCCATATCCGATACCAGAAACTCAAAGACCGGCCCTGGATCAACACCTTGTTCGACATAGAGCACAAAAGAGCCGGTATCGAATCCGACCAACGTATCCGCGCGATGGGTGACGCGAAAACCGAGCACCTTTTCGTAGAAGTGCGTGGCCTGGCGAAGGTCGGCAACCTGAATGATCACATCCTTTGTACTTTGGAAAGATATCGCCAAGGGACGCTCCTCGTGGGTTCGGAAAAGGGCGAGCTTCACTGCTTTTGACCGGCGACACGTTTTTACGCGGAAGACTGCTCCATCTGCGAGAAGCGCTCAAGTCCTTCCTCATCCGCTGGCCCGGTCGCATCGCTGCCGAAGCGCAGCCGATGGCCATCCAAGTCTTCCACGTTCATCTCCCGTGTGGCCCACGGCATGTTGGTCGGCGCCAGGCGGATAATGACATCGCGCATCTTGTATTCCTCATGCAGGGCATCGACGTCGTCCACGAAGATCGACATCCAGGTGCCCGCATGGCCCTGCGCGCCCTGGCACAGGAAAATTTCGACCTTGCCGCGCGTGACACACGCGAACACCGTCGGTTCTCCCCACCCCCACTTCCTGGAAAATCCGAGCTTGCCGACGTAATAGTCAAGCGACGCCTGGCAGTCCCTTACGTTCAGGATCGGTACAACGCATTCGAAGTGGTTCAAGCTTGTTCCCCTCTCGTCGCGAACAAGTGAAGAGGCGTGCCTGCGCCAGCTAGTTCAAGCGATGACACCGGCGCGCAGCACGACAGTCGCAGTCAATCTTGGCGCGGGCGTCTGAGCGTGAAGCTTTCGAAGGGCGCGAGCTGACCGTTGGTGCCAACCACATCGTAATATGTAACCTTGATCTCGGTGAATCCACCGCGCTGATTTCCTGGATCGACGGTGAAACATGCAAATCCGTATGCGTGTGCGGCATTTCGCACCGCTGACCAGGGGGCAAGCTCGGTGACGTAGACGGGGGGGCGCTTGCCGGTCTTGGGATCCGGTGCCCCGACAGTGGTAATCACGCGGCATTGCGGCGGGTTGAAGAAGAGTTCATTTGAGGGAAGCGACGTCCCTCCGCCGCCGAGCACCATGTGCACCGTGCCTTCAGCGGTATTGATGACATCGGTCTGGGTCGCAACGGGGCGCGGCGTCAGGGTTTCATTGGCTTCTTTCCCTCGAATCGGATGGGAGCGCTCGTAATGGTGCTCATGACCACACACCACCAGATCGACACCATACCTGTCAAAGAGCGGTACCCACTCTTCACGGATGCCCAGGTCCGCACCATTGAACTTGTCTGCAGTCGAGATCGCGACTTGGTGCATGCAAACCACCACCCAGTCGATGGCTCGATCCGAGCGCGCACTGGCCAGCGCGCGCTCGAGCCAGATCTTTTGCGCTCCCTCCGAGTAGCCGCGCACATAGCTATCGCCGCCATGCTGGTAGCAAACGTCGTCGTTCGCGATCGAAATGACCCGCACCGAGCCGGCAGTAAAGGCATACCAGAGACCGCGTGTCGTCTCCGTCTGCCCGGATGCCTCGGGTACACAGAAGTAGGTCTGGTAGGCCTGATAGCCGATCGGGCCGTTGCCGAGTTCATTCTCATGATTGCCAGGCGAGGGCATCCAAGGCCGGTTGCGGGCGGAGCGGCTGTTGTTGGCCCAGAAATCCATCCAGGTCCGAACCCGGTCCTCGGAGAGATTGGCGTAGCACAGATCGCCGTTGAACAGATGAAAGAGTGGTTGCAGACGTTCGATGCCAAGCGTCGTGTCTCCTGCCGCCGGCGAGCCGAGGTTGTCGTTGACAAAAAGCGGAGTGGCTGTCGCTGAGCCGGGCGGTGGCGCGATACGCTTGCCAAGACTCGGGGTTCCCTGATCGCCAAAGCTGGTAAAGCTGAATGCGGCGCGCCCGCGAGGAGCAGTGCGAAACGAAGCGAACTCGGGGGCAGATCCGTCCTGCAGCGCCGCGTAGAGATAAGCGTGGTCGGGCTGCAAGCCCGCAATCCTCGCGTGGTAGGCGTAGACCATCTGGCCCGACTTGCCGTCCTTATAGCTGCGCTCGACGGCTTTAACCGTACGCACCAGCCGACCATCGAGATGGCCGACGACGACGCGGGGGTGAAGCACAGGCTCAAGGCTGTGCCACGAGACTGCGACCTCGGTGGATGCATCTTCGCCAAATTGCACGTGAAGCCCGGCAATCAGCGGCGCCATATCCGTGCCGGATCGGGATGCTTTTGAGAGCTCCAGGCCGCCCTTTGCCTGAGCATTCTCAGGCGCGACCGACGCTAAAGAAATCCCGCCACCGGCAAGCCCGGCAGCAATGAGCAGCCTGCGTCGGCTTGCATCAATGTCTTCTCCCTCAACCATGGTCGTATCAGTCCTTGTCAACTTGCTCTCTGAACCTTCGTCGGCCGCCGCTGCGTCTTGCCCGATACGCGCCTTGTGCCGACGAGACTGCCCGCTGAAATCCACTCGAAACGGTACCGTAGTATCGATTCAAATTGATTTCAATTTCCGGACAGAGCCGAATCCGGCCCATGCAAGATCGTTTCCCCGGCGCATGGGCCGCGAGGAAGCTGCAGATGGTTGAAGCCCAGGGCCGTCATCTGACAGTCCAAGACCTCGGCAGAGGACCCCTGGACCTGTCTGCGCGAGGACCGGTTCTTGCACGTCGTTCAGGGAAACACTGAGAATGCGATTCTTTTGCAAAGTGTTCAGCCTGCCTCATTTCCCCTGCGCTGTATTCGTTGGCATCAGCAAAATGGCGATGGCGCTTCTTCAATTCTCAAGGACAGGACTCTCCCATGGCCGACCTCAGCGCATTTCCGGTAACTTCCAAGTGGCCCGCTCGGCATCCGGAACGTATCCAACTGTATTCGCTTCCTACGCCCAACGGGGTCAAGGTTTCGATCATGCTGGAAGAATGCGACCTTCCGTATGAGGCGCACCGTGTCAGCTTCGATGCCGCCGATCAGACGTCCCCGGAGTTCCGCTCCTTGAACCCGAACGGCAAAATTCCAGCGATTCTCGACCCAAATGGGCCGGAAGGGCCGCTTCCCTTGTTCGAATCGGGAGCGATCCTGGTTTATCTCGCGGGCAAGGCCGGCAACTTCATGCCGCAGACCGTTCACGGCAAGTACGAAGCGTTGCAGTGGGTCATGTTCCAGATGGGCGGCATCGGCCCGATGTTTGGCCAGGTGGGTTTCTTCAGCAAATTCGCCGGCAAGGATTACGACGATAAGCGACCGCGCGATCGCTATGTGTCAGAGGCCAAGCGCCTGCTTGGCGTGCTTGACGGGCAGCTTGCCACACGCAGCTGGATTCTCGGAAGCGATTACAGCATCGCTGACATCGCCACCTTTCCCTGGATCCGCAATCTCGTGGGTTTCTATGGGGCAGGGGAGCTTGTCGGCTTTGACCAGTTCACGAACGTCAAGCGCGTGCTGGAGACGTTTCTCGCCCGACCGGGCGTACAACGAGGTCTGACCATTCCAGGTTGAGTTTTCCCGGCTAATTCCCATGGCTCCGCTCGTCGGGGCGGGAAAGCGCATCGTTAAAGTCTGCGAGGCTAGGGTGTCGTTGGCTTAGCCGCGCTTGTTCGCAGGAAGGTTCTTCTTTGGATGACTTCATTCAAGGAATTCTTGCCTTGCTACTATAAATATAGTTGACGGCGCGAAATCGGTGAACTAGTATCTACTACAAATCTAGTTGCCAAGGAACATGGACATTTCCCTTACCGATCGCGAAGCTGACGTCATGCAGGTTCTATGGGAGCGGGGCCCGTCGGTGGTGGCCGAGGTGCGTGCCCGTCTCGATGATCCGCTGGCGTATACGACCGTGCTCACAATTCTGCGCACGCTGGAAAGCAAGGGCTACGTCGGTCACGAGGAAGAAGGGCGCGTGCACCGTTATTTTGCAGCGGTGCAGGAACAAGCGGCCCAGCAAAGTGCGCTGCGGCACATTACCGGAAAGTTTTTCAAGGGATCATCAGAGCTCTTGTTCGCCCAGCTCGTTTCCGATCGCAAGCTAACAAAGAGGCAGGTGCAGCGCATGCGCGACCTGCTGCGTAGCGCAACTCATTCCGAAGAGGAGTAGGCATGATTATCTGGATGATTTACGTCATTGCGGTGTCACTGCTTCTGGGTTGCGCCGCGCTGGCGCTCGAGCGCGGCGCCAGACTCAGGAAGGTCGCGACGCGCGGATACTGGCTAGCGGCGATGATCGCTTCTCTGGTCCTTCCGACAATCATCGCATCGGTATCCGTGGAGCTTCCTGACAACGTCGTGCCGGCAGCGTCCGGCAAACTTGTCGCCCTGCGCGAGACCACATCGATTCCGCTCAATGCCGTGCTGTGGCAGAACCCGGTCAGCGCGCAGCTCGCCAGGTCGCAATCCCTCGAGACCGTGGCAAAGAGTGCCTGGCTCTTTGTTTCGATGGCGATGTTGGCCGCGTTGGTGACCAATGGCATACAGCTTTATCGCCGCAAGCGGGCGTGGCGTACGAGGGAAATCTCAGGCGCCCGCGTACACGTGGCGCCCGACGTGGGCCCGGCAGTGATCGGCTTTTTGCGGCCAGAAATTGTCGTTCCGGCTTGGCTTGAGGAATCGACACCCGCTGCTCAGGCCTCGGTTGTCGCGCACGAGCGATCACACCTTGAGGCCAAGGACCCGCAGCTCTTCACCGTCGCGCTTTGCCTTGTGGTGTTGGTGCCCTGGAACCTGCCGTTGTGGTGGCAATTGCGCCGCCTGCGTCACGCCATTGAAGTCGACTGCGATGCGCGCGTGATTGGCGCGGGGGTCGACGCGCAACAGTACGGCGAGACATTGATTGCGGTTGGCGAACGCCAGTCGAGCTTCATTGGGGCCGTCGCGGCAATGTCCGAGTCCGCCTCGCTTTTGGAGCAGAGGATACAAATCATGCTCAGTAAACCCGCAAAGTGGTGGCAAGTCACCTCGACTGCCCTGGCTTGTCTGTCGCTCACACTCGTGGCTGTGGCGGCGCAGGTCAGCCCGCCGAACAAGCAGCCGGCCGAGACGACGACCGAAGGCGAAACCCACGACGTCGCCTTGCCGCCCGATGTGCTCGAACATTACGTTGGGGACTATCAGCTAAGCGATTCGCTTGTGATGCACGTCACCCGCTCAGGTGCCCAGCTCTCAGTGAGGATATCGGGGCAGCCAGCGTTCCAGATTCGGCCAACATCCTCGACTCATTTCTATCTTCAAGTTCCGACCATCAAGGCGCAACTCGATTTCGTCGCCGTGGGCAGCGGCAACGCGAGCGCGGTCGTGCTGCACCAAAATGGCCAAAATGTGACGATGCCCCGCATCGACGCTGCGCTCGCCGAACAGATCGAATCCACGCTTGCAACGCGTATGCAAGCGAGCACGCCCACGCCTGGCGCTGAAGCTGCGCTAAGACGCGTCATTGAGCGCGGCCAAGCCGGGCTTCCGACCGAATACGAGACCATGTCGCCGCAGCTCGCCGAGGCCGCGCGGCAGCAGCAGGCCAATGTGCAACAGGTCTATTCCAGCCTGGGAGCAATGCAATCGATGCAATTCCAGGGCGTGGGCGCTCAGGGTGAAGATGCCTACCTCGTCAAGTTTGAACACGGCACGATGCTTTTCCGCATCGCTTTGGACGCGAAAGGAATCATCACCGGCCTGCAGATGCGGCCCCTGTAACGACTGAAGGGTCGCTCGCTCGGTTGCACCTTCGCGAAGGACCGAGGCCGATCGAGTGGTGCGTCGAGGTATAGGCGGGCTTGCACTACAGCCTGATCGCCTCGACCTGAATGCGCAGAAGCACATCCATGTTAAAGCCGTACTGGGCGCCAAAATTCACGCCAAAATCGGCCCGGTTGAACGTGCCCGTGGCGTCGGCACCGCAAACCCATTTTTTCAGGAGCGGATGCAAGAGGCATTTGAACGCGTCGATTTCGAGACTGACTGGTCTCGTGACGCCGTGCAGGGTCAGTTCACCCGTTACGTGCGTCGGTATGCCTCCCTTAAATCCGTCCAGCTTACCGTGGTAGACGGCGATCGGGTACGTGCCCGAGTCAAGCATCTCAGGCCCCACGACGTGCTTGTTTAGCGCATCGACGCCCATCTCGAGGGAGGCGGCATCGATCTGGACATCGACGGTTCCCGTCTGTGCAGCGGTATCGAGCTGAACCGAGCCGCTGCTCGTCTTGAACAGGCCTCGAAAGACCGAAAGGCCGCCATGGTCGACTTCGAAGCTCGGATGCGTGTGCTGGGGATCGAGAGCGTAAGTCTCGAGCTCCGCGCGAGCAGAACAGGGCAGGGCGAGCGCGAGCAGGACAAGAGCCAGGGTCAGTGTGCGTTTCATCGGCGTGTTCCAAAGAAGTCAAAGGACGAAAATCGGCGCATGCACATGCTGGCTAGGCGATGAAGCGCACAACGCCGCCGTCGACGCGCAATGCTGCTCCTGTCGTCGCAGATGCGTGCACAGAACTGAGATAGACAACCATGTTCGCGACCTCATCGGTGGTCGCAAATCGGCCAATCAGGCTGGTCGGGCGCTGGCTGTTCAGGAAATGCTCCTCGGCGGCCTCGGTGGAGATGCCCTCAGCGTCGGCGAGCGACTGCATCCACTGTCCAAGGGATTCCGAGCGGGTCGGCCCGGGAAGCACGGAATTGACGGTGACCCCGGTGCCGGCCACTGACTCGGCAACGCCCCGGGAGACGGCAAGCTGTGCCGTCTTGGTCATTCCATAGTCGATCATCTCCTTGGGAACGTTCACACCCGACTCGCTGCTGACGAAGACGACCCGCCCCCATCCGCGCTTCACCATGGCCGGCAAGTAGTGTCGGGTCATGCGGATGCCGCTCATGACGTTGAACTCGAAGAGATCCAGCCAGTCCGCGTCGTTGATCTCGCAAAAGGGCTTCGGCCGTGCCGTGCCCGCATTGTTGATGAGGATATCGGCATGCGGGACCTGTTCGATCAGTGATGCAACCCCCTTTGCGGTTGCGACGTCTGCACACACGCCGATGACGGGCGTATCGGGAAAAAGCTGCTGCATCTCCTCGAGCGCCCGAGCGACGCGTTCTGCGCGGCGCCCGTTGATGACGACCGACGCGCCCGCGCGAGCGAGTCCCTCGGCAATGGCCCGCCCGATGCCCGCTGTAGATCCCGTGACGACTGCTTTTAGGCCCGTAAGATCGATATTCAAATTAAGCTCCTCGCCAGAAGCCTAATTGATTTCATTTCGGATGATAATGGCGTATATTATTATTTAATCCATTCCAAAATTGCATAAATAAAGCGCCATCATTGGACCGACTCTTTGAACTCAACGCTTTCATCGCCGTCGCCGAGGCCGGCGGATTCTCCGCAGCAGCTCGTCACACCGGGACCTCGCAACCTGTAATCAGCAAGGCCGTGGCAGCACTCGAGAAGCGCTTGGGGGTGTCGCTCTTGAACCGAAGCACGCGCAAGGTTTCGGTGACGGATCAGGGTCGGCGCTATTACGAGCGGATGCGGCCCTTGGTCGAAGCCATGGAGGAGGCCGAATCGGAGGCCACGAGCCGTTTGAACCAGGCATCGGGTCTGCTCAGAATCAGCGCGCCTGCGACCTTTGGCCGACTGCACGTGCTGCCCGTCATCCCAGAACTGCTCTTGCGCAATCCAGGCCTTGAAATCGACTTGATCCTTGCAGACGACATGCGCAACATGGTCGAAGATGGGATCGATCTCGCGGTTCGAATTGGTGCCACCAACGAACGCGATGCGGTGGTAAGACGCTTCGCCGTGACGCCCATCGTGTGCGCCGGATCGCAAAGCTACTTCAGGCGCCACGGCATTCCCAAATCCCCCGCAGATCTTGCCCATCACAATTGCCTTCTTTTTCGCGGGCAGCGCGATTCGTCGAGCTGGCCACTACGGGACTTGAACGGTCGAGACCACATTGTTGTGAGCGGCAATCTGTCCTCCAACAGCATCGAGACGATTCGAGCGGCTGTTTTAAGCGGTGTAGGAATCGGCATGATGACCCAGGCCTCACTGATGGGCGAACTGTCGGATCGAGAGGTCATTACCGTGCTTGAAGAGTTCGCAACCGCAGTGCGAGACGTCAGCCTTGTATGGCCAAAACGCCACCATGTACCGGCTCGCTTGCGACTGGCCACCGACTTTCTCGCCGATGCCATCGGCAGGCGCCTTGCAGACCGGACATCGAAAATTCAGCCACCCGAATCGCGAACCGGATCGCCGCGGTGAAGACCAGCGGCGTTAGATCAAGGCGCGGTATCCTTTGCCATCGCCCCCGCGATTCAGGGCCCAGACCGACGTCCACTGCGTCTCATCCTTTGGTGACGACGGCCGACACACAATCAACTGGTTTTGAGCGCTTGCCAGAGGGCCGAATTTCGGGGGCATGAATGAACGATCACCAATGAGAGGGCGAGATGGCACTAGACAGGAGCAATGAATCGGTCGCGCAGCGGGCGACGGGTTTTGCCAGCGGCGCATTCGTTCAGACCGAAATCCTGATCTATATCGTCCTCGGCATCTTGTTGGCAGTAGCGGCTGTGGTCGGTATCGGGGGTGCGGCAGTCTCCTTGTGGCATGCCGCGCTTAACCATGGCACTCCCGATTCATTGGTCTTCGCGATTGACCGGCTCCTGTTTGTGCTGATGGTGGTAGAAATCCTGCACACCGTACGCGTGTCGTTTCGCTCAGGCGAACTCGTCTGTGAACCTTTTCTGATCGTGGGGCTGATTGCATCGATTCGCCGGGTTCTGGTCATTACATTGGAATCATCGCAGGCCAATGAACCAGGAAAGTGGACACCTGACTCGCAAGCCATGCTTAATGCAACCATGCTCGAGCTGAGTATTTTGGGCGGCCTGATCCTCGTCATGGTGATATCGATCTTCCTTCTACGGCGTCACGCAGCAACAACGAAACCAACCTGAGCCTTGCGTCCGACAGCGCTAGTTGGCAGCGTTTGAGGTGCGCCAATTCGAGATGGAATCTTCGCTCGAACACAAAAGCATCGCGCGCGGTTGGAAAATCCGGCCTTTGTCCAATGATGGATAATTGGTTTGCAACGTAGAGGCCCATCACAGCGAAGGCCGCTCGACATGACCATGCAACGTACCCTCTATGCCTTCCTCGTCGCACTCACGCTTAGCTTGCTTGGAGATTTAGCCATGGCAGTCGAGGAGCCGCCGTTTAAGACGGTGCTAAACGACAATTCATTTGAAATTCGCGACTACCCTGCGCTGGTTGTCGCAGAGGTCACCGTCACCGGGCAGCAGAAGGACGCCGCCAACAAGGGCTTTCGCGTGCTTGCCGGCTATATCTTCGGTGACAACACGCGCAAACAAGGCATCGCCGTGCCGCCATCGACAGTGGAGCCAGCGACCAACGAAAAGATTGCAATGACTGCGCCGGTAATCCAGACCCAGAAGGGCGACGAGTGGGTGGTGCGCTTCACGATGCCAAGCGGCTATTCACTGGACACGTTACCCGAGCCGAAAGACGCTCGGGTGCATTTGCGCATCGCGCCGCCAGCGCGCTTCGCGGTTGTGCGATTTTCAGGTTTGGCGTCGCCAGATGACGTGGCAGCCAAGACCGCCGAGCTGAACCTATGGATCGAGGAGCACCATCTTCGATCCGTCGGGGCACCGTCGCTGGCTCAATACAATCCGCCGTGGACGCTCTGGTTTATGCGGCGCAACGAGGTGCTGATCCAGATTGAAGGTTGATGGATGGAGGATGCCGAGGCAGCAGGGACTTCCATCCGCACGCATCGTGGCCATCTTGCGAAGATGGCAGCAGCGTCGACTGCTCCGACGCCAACCACCTACCTAACCGCGCCGAAACTGCGACGGCGTCAGGCCGGTTGACCTTCTGAACGAAGACGTAAACGCACTCACATTGTGATAGCCGAGATCATGCGCGATCTCGGTAACTGTAAGCCCGTTGCCGGCAAGAAGCGTCTTCGCTGCTTCGATGCGTCGGCTGTTGAAGTATTGATGCGGAGCCTGCCCAAACGATATACGGAATGCGTGCGCGAAGTGGGATTGACTTAACCCCACGATTTGCGCGAGCGCTGCAACCGGAATGCCCTTCCTCAAGTGCTCTTCAATGTACTCGCGAACGCGCTTTTCTTGCCAGGGAGCAAGGCGCCCTTTAAGCGGCCGTGCTGGCTGCTTGCCGGTGGCGAGCCGCAATAGTTCATGCTGTAGAACAACCGACAGCGAGCTTGCGTACATGGTGTCGCCAGGGTCACTGCTTTGCGACAGTCCCCGTAGCTTTTGAGCGTTACCCTCGATGCTCGAGGAGTCGATGAAGAGGTGGGCGTCGATCCTCTCGGATTCCGAGAGGGTTTCCGAAAAGGCGCTTACCAGGTCGGAATCGAGGAGGAAGCGTGTGACCTCGGTTTGTATGCGCGGAACGCTCCAATCTTCCAACCGATGCCCTGCAGGAACAACAATTACCGTGCCACTGAGATTTCTGCGCGCAGAGGATGGCAAACCGTCGACCCGCGTCTCACCCTCAGTACGCTCTGATCTTTCAATGAAAACGAACAGGGGGCGAGAAGGATTTGCGTAATAGGAATACGGCGCCGTATTTCTTGACACCAGTGATTCGACTAACAAGCCGCCACATTCATAGGCTTGGCTGATCATTGAATCAGGGGGCGTGAAAGTGATGCTGTCGTGGATCGCTGTAGTGCCTACTACACCTTCTATGCCCATGGCCGAATGTACACCGAATACGGGGCATCAATGCCCGCGGCGCGCATGTTTTCAATTTGGCGGCGCGGCATCCACAAAAGCGCTGAAGCAGTATCAATATCTTGCTACGGCGCGTCGCACGATTTTGCAAAAAGCGTGTTGTCGCTTGCTTAAGTAATCAGTTCTTGCGAACGTACCGCGAGGTGATACGCGCGAAGATCTTGCAATCGCGATCGTGAGCGATGTTGGCCTTCGCGGTGACTGCTGAGCAATTGCAGGACGTTCAGCCGCAAGACCTCGCGAAAATCTCGGGTAGGACTTAACTTGGGCGATGACACAGCAGCACAGGCTCGAATCGCGAGCCTGCAAGGTTCTGCAAGAACCGCAGAGCAGGACTCGCGGGAGGTGATCTCATCGCGCGAATCAGATCAGAGTCTTGCGCGCGGACTCGCCGACGCACCGAGCGTGCCTGAATCCGCAAACGAATTGGCTGACCGGGCGACCGACCTCGCAGCACGCGCGCAACAACTCGAGTCCTTTAGTTATTCCGTCTCCCATGACTTGCGCGCTCCGCTTAGGGCGATCTCTGGCTTTGCGCAAATCCTCTCTAAGACCCAGCGTCACGCGCTGGATGAACACGGACGTCACCTGCTTGCCAACATTGTCGAGGCAAGCACGTACATGGGAAAGTTGATTGATGACCTTCTAGAGTATTCGCGAGTAGGTCGCTCCGCCATCCATCTCATTCCGGTCGATCTTTCGGAAATCCTGCAAGTGGTGCAGCGTGATCTCAGCATTCGCGCGCGGGAGGTTGGCGCACGCATCGAAGTGGCAGAGGATCTACCCACGGTCATGGGTGATCCGACATTGCTCTCGCAGATATTCAGCAATCTCTTCGACAATGCAATGACTTACTGTGGACCTGATGTGCCACCGCACATCACGCTCGAGTGGCGTGTCGATGGTGAATTCACCGAGGTAAGCGTACGCGATCGCGGCATCGGGATAGAGCCGACGCACTTTGGACGAATCTTCGAGGTGTTTCAAAGATTGCACAACCAGGACGAGTATCCCGGCTCGGGTGTCGGTCTCGCTGTTGTCGCAAAGGCGGTCCAACTTCAGGGTGGTACGGTGTGGGTCGAGTCGCAATTGGGCGCGGGAAGCACATTTCATGTGCGCTTGAAGTCTGCCAGCTTCCCGGACAGTATAGATCCGGCACATCATGCTCAGCGTACTTGATTCGAAGCTCGTAAAGAGCGCTGGCGATCCCCGAGCCGTATCGGGTGATTCCCGATCCCGAATTGCCCTGCAGTCGTGCGTACGCGGTGCCGACGCAGACCAGCCACTCCACGTGGTTCAGACGATCTCCAGCGGCCATTTCTACGGGTTAACCAGGGAGGACCTTGTCCTGAGCGCCGACGCCGCAGCCACTAGATTGTTGATGAAGCCGCCGGTCGCATCTAATCAAGTTGTCCGACAGGCCCATGAATCCGGGTTGCCGTTCAATCTCCTGCATCAACGCGATAGCAGGTGGCCATGACTTTCGCGGAAAAATCGCTCCGTGTTCTAAATGTCGAGGACCGTCGGCACGACACGGAGCTACTCGCGCATGAGCTATCGAACAATGGCTATCTTGCGCAATGGCAGCGGGTCGACACCGAGACCGATTTCCTCTCGGCGCTGGAAAGTGAGCCAGACATCATCCTTGCAGACTATGCCCTGCCCCGATTTTCCGGACTGCGGGCGCTCGAGCTATTGAAGAAAAGCGACCGGGATATTCCTTTCATCCTCGTTTCGGGCACCCTCGGGGAAGATGAAGCGGTCGAAGCAATGAGAATGGGTGCTGACGACTATCTCCTCAAGGATCGCATTTTGCGCCTTGGCCCGGCGATCTCCGCTGCTCTCGAGCGCAAACGCGCTCGAGCCGAGGTGAGACGGCTAGAACTCGACCGCCTGCGAGAGGGAGAAATCCACAGACAGATTTTTGAGCAGGCCGCGTGCGGAATTGGAATCGTATCGTTGGATTGGCGATACAAGGCCGTAAACGATACGCTTTGCCGCATGCTCGGCCGCAACCGCGAGGAACTGCTGGGAATGTCGGTCGCTGATGTGACCTATCCCGATGACGTGGCCGTATCAGCCTCATTGCGCGATGCCCTGCTGGGCGGTGGCCAGGTTACCGTGCAGCCCTTGGAGAAGCGCTATCAACGCCCAGACGGCACGATCGTATGGGCTGAGGTGACGGCCTCCCTTGTTGCATCCCCAGTATCCGGTGAAGAATCGCACCTGGTTGCCACAATGCTTGACATTAGCGTTCGCAAGAGCGCAGAACAGGCTCGAGAGGCATCGCGGCAATTCGCGCAATCGACAATCGACTCGCTTGCGCAACCAATTTGTGTCATTGACGAGGCAGGGACAATCCTAGCTGTCAATAGAGCGTGGCCGAGAATTTCGAATTTAGAAGGATCCTACCTCGCACATGCCGTGCTCGGGGCAAACTACCTTGATACGTGCGAACTCGCCAAGGGTGCGGACCTTGCTCCCGCACGCGAATTCGCCGCTGGTATACGCAAAGTCATTTCCGGCAGTCGTGAGTTCTTCACACTTGAATACGCCGTTCAGACAAAAGACGTAAAGCGCTGGCTCCGCAGCCGAGTGACGCGATTTCACGGAGCCGATCCGGTACGCACCACCATCGTACACACCGACGTCACCAGTCGGGTTCGCGCGCTAAACAATCTACGCGAAAGCGAGACGCGATTTCGCGGCACATTTGAGCAGGCTGCGGTGGGAATCGCGCATATTTCCCTCGAAGGGTGCTTTGTGCTTGTCAACAGCAAGCTGTGCACGATTTTCGGCTACGCGCGGGAAGCTTTTTCGAATATGCGTTTTCTGGATCTGATGGTGGCAGACGATCGAGCCGGCTATCTCAAATCGCGCGCGGGAATCCTCGCCGGTGAGCAGGATACCGACGCCTGTGAACGAAGATTTGTCAGAGAGGACGGGGAAATAATCTGGATCAACCTGGTCACCAGCATCGAGCGCGCTTCCGGCGGTGAGCCACGTTACTTCGTCTCCGTTTTCGAGGAAATTTCCAGCCGCAAGCTTGCCGAGTTCCGGTTGCACCGACTCAATCGGCTGCACTCTGTCCTAAGTAGCGTCAGCGACACGATTGTGCGAACACGCGAGCGGCAGCCACTCTTTGACGCGACGTGCCGGATTGTGGTCAATCAGGGCCAACTCCGCATGGCCTACATTGGTATCGTCGATAACGAGGCGCGAGTTGTGCGGCCGGCGGCCTACTGGGGGCAGGGACTCGAGTACGTGCGCCAGCCCACGAGCATCATTCCCATGGATGGCGGGCCGCTCGGGCAGGGTACGTTAGGCACGGCATTGCGTACCGGCGCTCACGATTACTGCAACAACATCGCGCAGACAGACCGGATGCAACCCTGGCATGAGGCAACCGCGAGGAACGGGTTACTCTCCAATGCGTCCTTTCCCCTCTTTCTCCGTGGAAGCATTGTCGCCGTGCTGGTGATGTACGCGGGCGAAGTGGACTACTTCCTTGACGATGAGCTTCGCCTCATGGATGCCGTGGCTTCGAGCCTGTCATTTGCGCTCGAAACACTCGCGCTCGAAGACGAAAGACGAATCGCGGATGAATTGATGCATCGCCAGCAGAGCGAACTTCGCGCGCTATTTGATCTGGTGCCGGCAATGCTTTGCATCAAGAATACCGAAAATGGCTTCTTGCGGGTGAACCGGCGACTCGCGGATACACTGGGCAAGTCCGTAGAGGAATTGGAAGGGAAGTCGGCCTTCGACCTGTTCCCCACCCAGGCCAAGAAGTATTTTGCTGACGATCTGGAAGTCATCCGGACCGGTCAACCCAAGCTGGGAATTGTTGAGCGGCTCAATGGCTCGCCAAGTGGCGACCTGTGGGTCCAGACCGACAAGATTCCCTACAGCGACGCTCAGGGAAAAGTCATTGGTCTGATCGCGATGGTTCGCGACATCACGGAGAGCCGGCAGGCGGAATTGCGGCTGAAGTTCCTCAACCGCGTGTATGCCGTATTGAGTGGCATCAATACCCTCATCGTCCGCGTCACGAATCTCGATGATCTCTTCACTGGGGCATGCACCATCGCGGTAGAAAAAGGCGGCTTCCGCATGGCCTATGTCGGGATTGTTGAGCGAGAGGAAATGTGCGTACGGGTGGTGGCGTCAGCAGGAGCTGACAGCGGTTACATCGATGAAGTCCGCGAACGTATGTCCTTGCGTGAAAACGCGCGTCTCGGCCATGGGCCGGCGGTAACTGCGGCGCTGTCGCAACGTCCTGTAATCATCAATGACGTCCACAGTGATCCCCGCATCAGGCTCAAAAAGGTACTCACGAAGCGCGGCATTCATTCGATACTGAGCATTCCGCTCACTGTCGAAGGTAAGGTATATGCAGTATTCACTCTGCATGCAGGAGAGACCGGCTTCTTCGACGATGACGAAGTCAGATTGCTCACGGAACTCGGTGATGACATCGCTTTCGCGATAGCGAACATCGAAATACAAAAGCGTCTGGAATATCAGAAAGAAGAGTCGGAACGCTTCGCCCGGGCGACCATTGATTCGTTGTCGCAACTCCTCTGCGTCATTGATGAGGCTGGCACCATTCTTACAGTCAACAAGGCCTGGGCCGATTCCGAGGGCGCCAGCGGAGCAATCTTTCAGTCCCTTGGACCTGGCGCCAACTACATCGAGGCATGCGAAAACTCTCAGCTAATCAACGCGGATTCAGCACATGCCATTGCAATTGGTGTGCGTAGCGTGATTGAAGGCGAGCAGGACACGTTCTCGCTGGAATACGCGTCTTGCTCGAACAATACCGAAATCTGGTACCTGTGCAAGGTAACGCGATTCCACGGGGAGGGGCCTGTGCGGGTAACGATTGCGCACAGTGATATCACCACTCGGGTGCTTGCGCAGTCCAAACTCGCCGAAAGCGAAGCTCGCTTCAGGAGTACGTTTGAGCAGGCGGCCGTTGGCATTGCCCTCGTGTCGGCGAACGGACGCTTCGTACGCGTGAACGACAAACTCTGCGCGATTCTTGGCTTCGCGCGAGACGAGCTGATAGGTACCCGCTACACAGATTTGATGACACCCGAAGATCGCCTCGAGCACTCGAAAACACACGATGCGCTCTTGTCGGGGGAGATGAAATCATACTCTACCGAAGGTCGATTTTTTCAGAAAAGCGGGGACGTCGCCTGGATCAACCTCGTATCCAACCTTGAACGAAAACCGACGGGCAGCGCTGAACACTCCGTCACGGTATTTCAGGATATTACCGTGCGCAAGCAAGCAGAAGGCAAGCTGCGCCGTTTGAATCGATTGCACACGGTTCTTAGCAAGGTGGGCGAGGTAATCGTGCGGACCCACGAACGTGCGGTGCTTTTCGATGCCGTCTGCCGAATTCTGGTTGACGACGGGCTGTTTCGTATGAGCTACGTCGCGGGCGTTGACGAGACGTCCAGGCAGGCTATGCCGATCTCGTCATACGGTGTGGGACTGGAATACCTAGATGAGTCAGTCAGTAAGATTCCGACTGACGATGGCCCCCTAAGTCAAGGAACGGTAGGCACTGTCCTGCGGACAGGTCGACATGACTACTGTAATGACATTGCGAACGCAGCCCGCATGAAGCCGTGGCACGTTTCAGCAAGAAAGCGCGGCTTCAAGGCAAATGCCGCCTTTCCGCTCCGTCAAAACGGCGCAATCATTGCTGTGCTCGAAATGTACGCCGCAGAAGTAGATTACTTTCAAGACGACGAAATTCGGCTGATGGACTCCGTCGCGGAAGCCGTTTCGTTTGCATTGGATGCACAGGTACTTGAGCAGGAACGCAGCGCCGCACAGATCGAACTGCGGACGCTATTTGACCTGATTCCCGCAATGATTTGCTTCAAGGACACGAAAAACGTTTTCCTGCGCGTCAACAAGCGACTCTCCGAGTCCGCAGGACTTTCAGTCGCAGAAATGGAAGGGAAATCCGCCAGCGAAATCTATCCGGTTGAAGCTGAAAAGTATTTCGCGGACGACTTGGAAGTGATGCAATCCGGCGTGCCCAAGACAGGCATAGTTGAAGTACTGCGTAGCGTCGATGGCGTGGAGAATTGGGTGCGAACCGATAAGGTTCCGTATCGCGACCACCGTGGTGACATCATCGGCGTAGTCGTAATGATTCAAGACATAACTGACCAAAGACACGCTGAGAATAAAATAAGGTATCTGAATCGCGTCTATGCCGTATTGAGTGGCATCAATACGTTGATTGTTCGCGCTCGCGACCGCGCCACGCTTTTCAACGAAGCGTGCCAGATTGCGGTTGAAGAGGGTGGGTTCAAAATGGCGGTGTTGGGCACCGTTGACAGCAAGGCGATGCTCATCAATATAGTCGCTTCAGCAGGC
>CAJCIC010000057.1 GCA_903970185.1 Gammaproteobacteria bacterium | reverse complement strand
CGGGGATGCCGATGCCCGCCGGGCTCAAGCTGCCTTTTTAGCTTCGGGTCAGGCGCTTTCCATGCTCGAGTGAAAGACCAGTCCGGCGTGCTCGCGAAGGGCGTGGAACTGGACTTGTGGCCACTCGCTTTGCGCTACTTTCAGTTCTGACGAGTGCGATGCGAGATAGGTCGGGGCATCGACTGCGTCGTAGGCAATGCGCATCGGATAGAAGTCGATAAAGCGCTTGAGTTCGCGAGGGTCTTCGGCGGTAATCCAGCGCGCCAGCGTCTGGCGCGTGGGCACGAGCCGGGCTGCAACGTTGTACTCGTCTGACAGGCGGTGGGCGACGACTTCGAATTGCAGCTGACCGACGGCGCCAAGAAGCAGCGTGCCGCCAAGATGCGGCCGGAAAACCTGGATTGCGCCTTCTTCGCCGAGTTGCGCTAAGCCGTGCTTGAGCTGCTTGCTTCTTAACGGATCGGCAACCTCGACGGCGCGAAACATCTCCGGGGCAAAAAACGGCAGCCCGGTAAATTGCAGATCCTCGCCGTCGGTCAGGGTGTCGCCAAGCTGAAGCGTGCCGTGATTGGGAATGCCAACGATGTCACCGGCAAAGGCTTCATCGGCAAGTTCGCGTCGCTGCGACAAGAACGTCACCACCGTGTTGGGCTTGAAGGTCTTGCCAGAGCGCGCCACCTTGAGCGTCATGCCGCGCTCGAAGCGACCGGCACAGATCCTGACAAAGGCAATGCGATCGCGGTGGGCGGGATCCATGTTGGCCTGGATCTTGAAGACGACGCCCGAAAAGCGTGCCTCCGACGGATCCACGCTGCGTTGTAGCGCAATTCGGGGAAGCGGGGCGGGTGCGAGATCGACCACCGCGTCAAGGACTTCCTGAACGCCGAAGTTGTTGACCGCAGAGCCGAAGAACACCGGTGTTTGCTCGGCTTTCAAAAAAAGCTCGCGGGAAAAGCGCGGCGCGGCATCTCGCAGCAGCGCGATCTCGTCGCGAGCTTTCGCAAACGCGTCGGGAAAGCGTTTTTCGAGTTCCGGATTGTCAAGGCCTGAAAGCACTTCGATTGCATCGCCCGCCCGATCTGCGCCGCCGCGAAATACGCGAATGGCATCGGCGTTGAGGTCGTAGACGCCGCCAAACTGCTTGCCCATGCCAATCGGCCAGGTAAAGGGTACCGGCGTCATTTGGAGCGCGCTCTCGAGTTCATCAAGCAAATCGAGCGGCTCGCGGACTTCGCGATCGAGTTTGTTAATAAAGGTGATGATCGGCGTACCGCGGGCACGGCAGACTTCCAGCAGGCGCAGCGTTTGCGCCTCGACGCCGTTGGCGGCATCGATCACCATCAAGGCTGCGTCAACCGCGGTCAGCACACGGTAGGTATCTTCAGAGAAATCCTGGTGGCCTGGCGTGTCAAGCAGGTTGATGATGGTGTCGCGGTATTCCATCTGCATCACCGAACTGGCAACCGAGATACCGCGCTGCTTCTCGATTTCCATCCAGTCCGAGGTGGCGTGGCGGCTTGCCTTTCTTGCCTTGACGCTGCCTGCGATGTGAATCGCGCCGGAGAAAAGCAGCAGCTTCTCGGTCAGCGTGGTCTTGCCGGCGTCAGGGTGCGAGATGATCGCAAAGGTGCGTCTGCGACGGGTTTCTTCGATTATTTTCTGGTTCGACATCGCTTCAGCGTTCGGGTAGGTCGCACGCATAGCCGCAGGATTTGCCCCGCGACCACGTTGGAAAACCGTCTATTGTCGCTGATTGGAGTCGGGACGGGCCAGTCAAGTTCGAATTTCGTATCGAGGGATGATTTTCGTGACGGGCCGGGTGCTGTCGTCGCGGGCCCGGGCGCAGGCGCTCGAAACGCCGACGCCCCTCGTGCCCGTGTCGTGCGTGGCGGCGCGATAGAATCACCCACCTATGGCTACGCAAAAACCCCCTTCCGCGCTGATTGCGCTGATCGAAGCCTTAAGGCGACTGCCAGGTGTCGGTCCAAAGAGTGCTCAGCGCATCGCCTATCACCTCTTGCAGCACGACCGCGACGGCGCCGCCTTGCTGGGGCAGGCGCTAACCGAAGCCGTGACCCGGATCAAGCACTGCAGCCTTTGCAATACCTTTTCCGAAACCGGGGTTTGCGAGACCTGCTCGTCGCCAAGGCGTGATGCGGCGCTTTTGTGCGTCGTCGAGACGCCCTCGGATCAGTTGATGATCGAGCAGACCCTGACCTACAAGGGACTTTATTTCGTGCTCATGGGCCATCTGTCGCCGATTGATGGCATCGGTCCCAAGGACATCCACCTCGAGCGCCTGCTCACCCGCGCCACCGACGGTGCCGTTACAGAAGTCATCCTTGCCACCAATTTCACCAATGAAGGTGAAGCGACGGCGCATTACATCGGTGAAATGCTCAAGGCGCGTGGCCTGAAAGTGTCAAGGCTTGCGCGCGGCGTGCCGGTGGGTGGCGAGCTCGAATATACCGATGCGGGCACAATTGCGCAGGCGGTCCTTGAAAGGCGCAGGACGTAGTCATCTCAAGTGGGGTTGCGGCACATGAAATACAGGAATCTCGGTCGTTCGGGACTGAAGGTCAGCGAGCTGTCGTTCGGTTCGTGGGTGACCTACGGCAATCAAATGGATACCAGCGCTGCGCGCGAGTGCATGGCTGCGGCCTTTGACGCAGGCGTCAACTTTTTCGACAACGCCGAAATCTATGCAATGGGAAACTCCGAAGTCATCATGGGCAAGGTGTTAAAGGAGCTGAAATGGCCGCGCGGCAAGTACATTGTCTCGACCAAGTTTTTCTGGGGGCTCGAAAAGGGCCCGAACCAGACCAATACCCTCAATCGGAAATACCTGCGCCATGCGATCGAGGGCTCACTCAAGCGCTTTGATCTTGATTTCGTCGATCTCGTCTTTTGCCACCGTCCGGATCCGGAAACGCCAATCGAGGAGACGGTATTTGCCATGCACGACATGATCGCGCGGGGACAGGCGCTCTACTGGGGCACCTCGGAATGGAGTGCGGCAGACATTCGCGCCGCCTTCGAGATTGCCGAGCGCCATCACCTGCACAAACCGCTCATGGAGCAGGCCGAGTACAACCTTTTCCATCGTCGCCGCGTCGAGGAGGAATATGCGCGCCTTTATGAAGACATCGGCCTTGGCTTGACCACCTGGAGTCCGCTCGCGTCGGGTCTTCTGACCGGCAAGTACCGCACGGGAGTGCCAGAAGGCAGTCGCGCCACGCTGAAGAACTACGCCTTCCTCAAGGATCGCGTCACCGACGCGAGAAAGAATGCCATCGTTGGCAGGCTCGAGGCGGTAGCAAGAGGCCTCGATTGCAACATGGCGCAATTGGCGCTTGCCTGGTGCCTCAAGAATCCGCACGTCTCGACCGTGATCACGGGCGCATCGCGTCCTTCTCAGGTGAGCGAGAACATGCACGCCGTCGAGATCGCCGAGCGCATCGATGCTGCCATGCTTGATCATATTCTTGAGATCGTCGGTGACGAGCACGAATAATTCACAAGGGCCGTTAGCCGGGGTCAAGGTCCTTGAACTCGGGACCTTGATCGCAGGGCCGTTCTGTACGCGCATGCTTGGCGAATTCGGTGCCGAGGTGATCAAGATCGAGGATCCCAGGGGCGGAGATGCATTAAGGCAGTGGCGGCTCCTGCACGGCGATACGTCGCTTTGGTGGTCGGTACAGGCCCGCAACAAGAAATCGGTCACGCTCAACTTGAAGGAGCCGCGTGCGCAGGCCATCGCCCGCCAGCTCGCGCTTGATGCCGACATCGTGATCGAGAACTATCGGCCCGGCGTCCTTGAGAAATGGGGCCTTGGCTACGAGGAGCTCAGCCGCGCGAGGAAAGCCACGATCATGGTCCGGCTCTCGGGATACGGCCAGAGCGGCCCGAAAAAAAATACGCCGGGGTTCGGAGCCATCGCTGAATCGATGGGAGGCCTGCGTTATGTCTCCGGCCACGCCGATCGCCCACCGGTTAGGGTTGGCATCTCGATTGGCGATTCGCTTGCGGCGCTGCATGGGGTCATCGGCGCCTTGATGGCCTTGCACCATCGCGACAACACCGGGGGCAGGCGCGAAGGCGAAGGGCAGCTCGTGGACGTTGCGCTCTACGAGGCGGTATTCAACATGATGGAGTCGATGGTCCCCGAGTTCGACCGCTTCGGCTTTGTCAGGGGCCGTACCGGGGGCGCCTTGCCAGGCATCGTGCCGTCTAACACCTACGCCTGCAAGGACGGCGAGAGCGTCGTGATCGCGGGCAACGGTGACGCCATCTATCGCAGGCTGATGCAAGCCGTCGGTCGCGACGATCTCGCCAGTGATCCCGATCTTGCGCGCAACGATGGCCGCGTCAAAAGGGTCGCCGAGATTGACGGTGCTATCGCCGCCTTCACCGAGGTTCGCGGCATCGAAGAAGTGCTTGCCGCCCTTGAAAAGGCGGACGTGCCGTCGGGGAAGATTTTCAGTGTCGCCGACATGATGGGCGACGAGCAGTTTCAAGCACGCGGGATGTTCGAGACGCACGCGCTTTCTGACGGCACTCCGGTGAAGTTTCCAGGGATCGTGCCCAAGCTCTCAAAGACGCCGGGAAAGACGCGCTGGATCGGCCCGAAACTTGGCGAACATACGATCGAGGTGCTTGGCGCCCTTGGCTTTAGCGCCGAGCAATGTGAGGAATTGCGCGATGCCGGTGTGATCTGAAAAGGCCCGGGCACCGCCGCCAGATGCAACCCGATCGCCGTTCGGTAGAATGGGCCGCCACAGAACCCGCCGACATCGCCATGCCCTTTTTCCGTGTCGCCTGAAGAGATTGCCAAGTTAAGCCGTCTTCTGGGCGCCGTCGCGCTTCGGGATCAGCGCGCCTATCGCGAGCTCTATGAGGCAACTTCGGCGAAACTATTTGCCGTTGCACTGCGTATATTGAGAGACCAAGGTCGCGCCGAGGAAGTGATCCAGGATGCTTTCGTCAACGTGTGGAACAGTGCAGGGAGCTACAACCCCTCATTGGCTGCACCGATGACGTGGCTGATCACCATTGTCAGGAACCGGTCGCTGGATTACCTCCGGCGGCTGGCGCCAGGCGAGGTCGAACTCGACGACGACTTGGCAGCAGTACTCGAATCAGATGCGCCAGGGCCACAGCAGCTTCTTTTGCGCTCGGAAGACGCTGCCGCCCTGACGTTGTGCCTTGGGCGCCTTGACGCCGGGCAAAGGCAGGCGATCGCGTTTTCCTATTTCCAGGGACTTAGCCATTCCGAACTGGCGGCTAGTCTGAGAGTGCCCATTGGCACAGTGAAGACCTGGATCAGGCGCGGGCTTGAGAAATTACGTCGTTGTCTGGAAACGGACGCATAGGCATGGACGGTTGATGGACCTGAAAAACAACGATGCGCTCATGGAGCTGCTGGCAGCACAATATGTGCTTGGCACGCTTCGGGGCGGCGCGCGCCGGCGCTTTGAGACGCTGGTTCGCGACGACCCGGTCCTGCAGGAGAAAACCCGTCGCTGGCAGGCCCATTTCGCCCCCTTGCTGGAGTTGGTACCGGCGGTGACGCCGCCGCCACGCGTGTGGAGCGGCATCATCGCCCGCCTGCCCGCATTTGCCGGCACGTCCAAGGCCAGACCGAGATTGCTCGACAGTCTTGCGTTCTGGCGTGGGTTCGCGGCATTCGCAAGCGTGGTTGCGGTCATCGCGCTTGGCGTCGCGTTTGGCCCGTTCTCGCCAAAGGGCGGTCAACCCGCCCAGGGTGAATTACTCGCGACTTTTTCTGCGCCGAACACCAAGGCGCCGCTCGCCGTGCTTCTGATGCCCGCAGGCAGCGATCGCGTCATGCTTCAGGTGGTCGCACCCGATCTCTCGATACCGAAAGACAAGTCGCTGCAGCTGTGGCTCGTCAGCCCTGGCAGCGACGTGATGGTATCGGCTGGCGTTGTACCCGAACTCGACGCCAAGGGGCTTGCCCAACTTTCGGTCGCCGACGCCAACGCCCTGCGCCATGCAAAGACACTTGGACTCTCGGAAGAACCCTTAGGCGGCTCGAGCAAACCAACGCAGGCGCTTGGCTTTGCAAGCTGGACGGACGCGCCGATCTAGTCTGGGTCCTGCAAGCGGCTGGCCGCTCGAGCGCCTGCGTCTCGAATCGTTGCGTTTTGCAGGAAACGCCCCTGCAGGCGGTCATCCCTTTGGGCCAATTGAGGCAGAACGCCGGCTCTGATACAATTGACAGGTTTATCTACTGCCTGCCGCCTGCTAGCGCAAACCCCCCATTTCCGACAGCCTCTTGAGCCGCCTTGCGCGCGTTCATCTGGTGGATCGTGACGCGCACAGACGGCAGCTTAAGGAGCCGATGTGCCGTTGTCCGTGCTGAAGTCTGCGTCTCCCCCTGCCGTTTTGGCACTTGCTGACGGCACTGTATTTCGCGGCATTTCCATCGGTGCATCTGGCGAGACCTCGGGCGAGGTGGTGTTTAACACCTCGATGACGGGATATCAGGAAATCCTCACCGATCCAAGCTATGCGCAGCAGATCGTCACCCTGACCTACCCGCACATCGGCAATACCGGCACCAATGCCGAGGACATGGAGTCTGACGGCGTCTATGCAGCGGGGCTCGTGATCCGAAATCTGCCTGCGCTTGCTTCCAATTTTCGCAGCACGGCCAGTCTGCAGAGTTTCCTCAAGGCAAAGGGCACGGTCGCTATCGCCGAAATCGATACGCGGCGCCTCACGCGCATCTTGCGTGACAAGGGTGCGCAAGGAGGTGCGATCGTCTCGGGTGCCGATGCGCTGGACCGGGCCCTTGTCCTTGCCAAGCGATTTCCTGGCCTAAGCGGACTGGATTTGGCCAAGGTGGTTGGCGTCAAGCCGCCTTACGTGTGGGATGAAGGCGTGTGGCGACTGTCCGCGCCGCCTGTCAAATCGGCATCGAAGTATCACGTCGTTGCGTATGACTACGGAGTCAAGCGCAACATCTTACGCATGCTCGCCGAGCGCGGCTGCCGCATCACCGTTTTGCCGGCGATGGCGTCGGCCAGGGATGCGCTCGAGCTCAACCCCGACGGAATTTTCCTGAGCAATGGTCCAGGGGATCCCGAGCCCTGTGATTACGCCATCAAGGCGTGCCGCATCCTGATGGACCAGCTTCCGGTGTTTGGCATCTGCCTGGGTCACCAGATCATGGGTCTTGCGGTCGGAGCGAAAACCCACAAGATGAAGTTCGGGCATCACGGCGCCAATCATCCGGTCCAGGATCTCGAGACCGGCCAGGTGCTCATCACTTCGCAGAATCACGGCTTTGCCGTCGATCCGGCAACGCTGCCAGATACCTGCAAGGTCACGCATGTGTCGCTTTTTGATGGCTCGCTGCAGGGCTTTCGCTGCCTTGACCGACCGAGTTTCTGTTTTCAGGGCCATCCGGAGGCCAGTCCGGGTCCGCACGATATCGGCGGCCTGTTTGACAAGTTCGTGGCGTCGATGAGGGAGCGCGCCCGTGGCTAGACGCTCCGATCTGAAGAGCATCCTCATCATCGGTGCCGGGCCGATCGTCATCGGTCAGGCCTGCGAGTTCGATTATTCCGGGGCGCAGGCCTGCAAGGCGCTGCGCGAAGAAGGCTATCGCGTCATTCTCGTCAATTCGAATCCGGCGACGATCATGACCGATCCGGAAACGGCCGACGTCACCTACATCGAGCCAATCACATGGCAGGTCGTCGAGAAGATCATCGCGCGCGAGAAGCCCGACGCAATCTTGCCGACCATGGGCGGCCAGACGGCGCTCAATTGCGCGCTCGATCTGCATCGCCATGGAGTCCTAAAGACTTACGGCGTCGAGCTTATCGGTGCTTCGCCGCAAGCCATCGACAAGGCCGAAGACCGTCTCAAGTTCAAGGAAGCCATGACCCGTATCGGACTTGGCTCGGCGCGATCGGCGATTGCCCATTCAATGGAAGAAGCCCACGCGGCACAAGCCACGATCGGCTTTCCGGTCATCATCAGACCCAGCTTCACGCTTGGCGGCACGGGCGGCGGCATCGCCTACAACCCCGAGGAATTCGAGACCATCTGCAAGCGCGGCCTCGAGGCTTCGCCAACCGGCGAGCTCTTGATCGAAGAGTCCCTGATCGGCTGGAAAGAGTTCGAGATGGAAGTCGTGCGCGATCGTGCCGACAACTGCATCATCGTCTGCTCGATCGAGAATCTCGATCCGATGGGAATCCATACCGGCGATTCGATCACGGTGGCACCTGCGCAAACGCTGACCGACAAGGAATACCAGCTGATGCGCAATGCCTCGATCGCGATCCTGCGCGAGATCGGCGTCGATACTGGCGGCTCGAACGTCCAGTTTGCGATCAATCCCAAAAATGGCGAGATGATCGTGATCGAGATGAATCCGCGCGTCTCGCGCTCGTCGGCACTGGCATCCAAGGCCACCGGATTTCCGATTGCCAAGATCGCGGCCAAACTTGCCGTCGGCTATACCCTTGATGAGTTGAGAAACGAAATCACCGGCGGCAAGACCCCGGCCTCGTTCGAGCCGACCATCGACTACGTCGTGACCAAGGTGCCGCGCTTTGCCTTCGAGAAGTTTCCCCTGGCCGATGCCCACCTGACGACGCAGATGAAGGCGGTCGGGGAGGTCATGGCCATCGGCCGGACCTTCCAGGAGTCGTTTCAGAAGGCCCTGCGCGGGCTCGAGGTCGGCGTCGATGGCATGAACGAGAAGACCAAGGACCGCGAGAAAATCGAGGAGGAACTGGGCGAGCCCGGACCTGAGCGTATCTGGTATGTGGGTGACGCGTTCGCGCTTGGCATGACTCTCGCAGAAGTGCATCAGCTCACCCATATCGATCCCTGGTTTTTGGTGCAAATCCAGGAAATCATCGAAATCGAGTTGGCGCTTGAGAAGACCACGCTTGAGGAAATCGATGTCGCGACCTTCTACCGCTTGAAACAGAAGGGATTTTCCGACCGGCGCATGGCGCACCTGCTCAAGTCAGACGAGAAAAGCGTGCGCGAGCGACGCTACCTGCTTGACGTGCGACCCGTGTACAAGCGCGTCGATACCTGCGCTGCGGAGTTCGCGACGCATACCGCCTATCTGTATTCGACCTACGAAGGAGGCCCAAACGAGGGCGAATGCGAGGCGATGCCCAGCGCGCGCAAGAAAGTCGTGGTCCTGGGCGGCGGGCCGAACCGGATCGGTCAGGGCATCGAATTTGACTATTGCTGTGTCCATGCCGCGCTTGCACTGCGCGAGGACGGCTTTGAGACGATCATGGTCAACTGCAACCCCGAGACGGTCTCGACTGACTACGACACGTCTGACCGGCTCTACTTCGAGCCGTTGACGCTTGAGGATGTGCTTGAAATTGTCGACAAGGAAAAACCGGCCGGCGTCATCGTTCAATACGGCGGGCAAACGCCCCTTAAGCTTGCGCGCGCACTTGAAGCCGCGGGCGTGCCGATCGTCGGCACGTCCCCGGACATGATCGACGCGGCCGAGGATCGCGAACGCTTTCAGCAGATGATCGCCAAGCTCGGCTTGCGGCAGCCGCCCAACCGCACCGCGCGGACCGAGGCCCAGGCGCTCGATCTCGCCCAGGAAATCGGCTACCCGCTGGTGGTCAGGCCAAGCTACGTTCTGGGCGGGCGTGCCATGGAGATCGTCCACGAGCAGCGCGACCTCGAACGATACATGCGCGAGGCGGTCAAGGTGTCCAACGATTCGCCGGTACTTCTTGACCGCTTCTTAAATGATGCGATCGAGGTCGATGTCGATGCCTTGTCTGATGGCGAGCGCGTTTTCATCGGGGGCGTCATGGAGCACATCGAGCAGGCTGGCGTGCACTCGGGTGACTCGGCGTGCTCACTGCCGCCATTCTCGCTATCGCAGCAGACCATCGAGGAACTCAAGCGGGAGACCGAGGCCATGGCACGTGGCCTTCAGGTCGTCGGCCTGATGAATGTGCAGTTCGCAATCCAGCAGCACGACGGCCAGGACAAGGTCTATGTCCTCGAAGTCAATCCGCGTGCGTCCAGAACCGTGCCCTATGTCTCGAAGGCCACCGGTTTGCAGCTTGCCAAGATTGCTGCACGCTGCATGCTCGGTCGAACGCTCGCGCAGCAAGGCATCGGTGCTGAAGTCGTGCCCGACTATTTCTCGGTCAAGGAAGCGGTGTTCCCGTTTGTCAAATTTCCCGGTGTCGATACCATCCTTGGGCCTGAAATGAAGTCGACGGGTGAAGTCATGGGTGTCGGCCAGACTTTTGGCGAGGCCTTCGTCAAATCGCAGCTTGCTGCGGGCGTCCGCCTGCCTGTGGCCGGGCCGAAAACAGGCAAAGTCTTCATCAGCGTCAAAAACCACGACAAGCCGAAGGCGGTCGAGGTGGCGCGAAGCCTCCATGAGCTCGGGCTCGCCCTGGTGGCAACGCGTGGCACGGCAGCAGCAATTGCCGCTGCCGGCATTCCGGTTGCCACGGTCAACAAGGTCACCGAGGGGCGACCCCACGTCGTTGACATGATCAAGAATGGCGAGGTGGCACTCGTCATCAATACGGTCGAGGAAAAGCGCAACGCCATCACCGACTCGAGATCGATCCGGACCACCGCGCTTGCCGCACGCGTGACCCTATACACCACGATTGCGGGCGCGACTGCGGCGGTTGAAGGCATGCGCCATGTCGACGAACTGGTGGTCTACGATTTACAAGGGCTGCATCGCAGCTTAAACTGACCTCGCGGAACAATTCATGCGTCGTGGACGCGTGACCGTGCTGCTTTCCTGAAAGCCCATGAATACCATTCCTATCACGGTGCGCGGCGCCGAACTGTTAAAGGCCGAACTGCATCGTCTGAAAACCGTTGATCGACCGGCGGTGATCCAGGCGATTTCGGAGGCGCGCGCGCAAGGGGACCTGTCTGAAAATGCCGAATACGAGTCAGCCAAGGAAAGGCAAAGTTTCATCGAAGGACGGATTCAGGATCTCGAAGGCAAGCTAAGTAACGCGCAGATCATCGATCCCAAACTCGTCGATGCCGATGGTCGGGTCGTTTTCGGCGCCACAGTCGAGCTCGAAGACCTGAGCCAGGGCGGCTCGGTGGTCTATCAGATCGTGGGCGAAGACGAAGCCGACATCAAGGACAACAAGATTTCCGTGTCGAGCCCGATTGCGCGCGCGTTAATCGGCAAGTTCGAAGGCGATGTCGCAGAGTTCCTAGCGCCAGGCGGCCCGCGCGAATACGAAGTGCTCGCGGTGCGCTACGAATAACAGCAGCTTTCGCGCGCGCGCACTCGCGCTCGGTCTGGCTTGCGCCTCGGGCGCCTTGTGGTTTGCGGGCTGCAGCGCCATTCTTTTGTTTCGCGGGCTCACCGATAACCCGCAACTCGCCGGCCGGCTCGCGTCCGATCTCTTTATGGCGAGCTATCTCGCAACCACCGTGCCGACGCTACTGGGTTTGCTCTTTGCCCCGGTTGGCCGGGTCATCGGCGTCGTCCTGGTCCTGGCGCTGCTGCTGCAGGCATTTGCGGTCGTTCCGGCGCTACGCGAGCACGGCGCCGGCTGGCCGGGGTCGTTTGCCAGCTTGCATGCGACCGCGTCGCTGCTGCATTTTGTGCTCGCGGTGGCAACGATCTGGTGGTCCGTGCTACTGGTGCGCTACCGCCGCCTGCAGTTCGTGGGCCTTGGTTATTGACTCTGGAAGGCTTTTTTGGACGATTTTTGACCCGATTTTCTGACCCGTGCGGTTCGCGGCGGGTGGCGCGCCGGCTCTTTCGAGGCGCTTTTGCCGGGTCGCGCGAGGACCGCCCGGCCCGAGATCGGATTGCGCTTGGCGGCTTTCCTGGCAGCGCCAGTGGAGGCGGGTGGCGCGTCCTTCTTCACCGGGCGGGGCGCGGGCCGAAACAGGATGAGCAGCTTGCCGATCTGCTG